>CAZPLZ010000009.1:0-8493 GCA_964587525.1 uncultured bacterium
TTGCCCAAAGACATTAAAGCCAGGATGTCTAAAGCACTCAATCTGTACCAGGCTAATCAGCAACATCCTTCTCCCGTGGTCAAGAAAGTTGGAGGCACCCCCCATATCTGGGAAATGCGAATCACCGACAGTTATCGCATCACGTTTCGGATTATTGAGCGAGAGGCGATCCTGTTGCGCCACGTTGGCACCCACGATGTTCTTCGCCGTCCGTAATCAGCTATGATGTCCTCACCCCTCACCGCCCGGGCGATCTGCCTGGGGATGTTCTCCTCCATCATCGTCAACCTGGTGATGGCCTACAACGACTACTACCTCTACAACAGCCTGCTGGTCGGCAACCACTTCCCCGTCATCTCCCTCGTTATCGTGGTGCTGCTGGTGATGGCGGGCAACACGGCCGCGAAGCGCTGGTTCGGCGTGGACGGGCTTTCCAGCGGCGAGATCCTGCTCATTTGGAGCATGCTCGGCGTGGCCGGAGGGATCGGCGCCGCCGGCATCATGCGCTACTTCCCCTCCTGGGTTGTGGCCCCGACCTACTACGCCACCGCGGCCAACGAGCAAGACATCTACATCATGAAGTTCCTTCCGGAGTGGATGCTGGTCAGCAAGGATCCGGACAGCAACGCGGTCAAGTGGTTCATGGAGGGATTGCCGGCTGGCGAGCGGATCCCCTGGGGCGAGTGGGTGATGCCGATGGCCACCTGGTTCACGTTCACCCTCCTGATGTTCGGCTCCAACTTTGCGTTGGTGTCGGTCTTCTTCCAGCAGTGGTCGGTGCGGGAGCGCCTGATCTTCCCGCTGGTGCACCTGCCCCTGGAGCTGTCGCGCGAGGCGCCGAAGGGGAAATTGCTCAACGAGTTTTTGAGCAACCGGCTGACCTGGATCGGGGTGGCGATCCCGTGCCTCATCTGGGGCATCAACGGCCTGGAGACGTACTTCCCCGGGGTGCCGCAGATCCCGGTGGCCTGGCCCACCTGGGGGTTCTTCGCGGACCGGCCCTGGAATCAGTTCAATATGAACTGGGCCAACTTGTATTTCTCGGTGGTGGGGCTCACGTTCTTGCTCACGACCGAGATCGCGTTTTCCCTGTGGTTCTTCTTTTTCCTTTACAAGCTGAGCTTCGTGTACATCGCCTGGCTGGGCTCGGCCGCGGGGTTCTGGGGGAACTGGGGAGGCCGGGTCTCGACGTTCGAGACCAGCGGGTGCATGATCGCCATCGCGGTCTTCCTGTTCTGGACGGCCCGCAAGGGTTTGCGGGAGTGGTTCCTGCGGGCCCTCGCCGGCCAGAGGGACGAGGCGCAGGACCCGCTGTCTCCCCGGCTGGCGCTCGGCTTGATCCTGGCCGGGCTGCTGGGCATGATCGCCTGGTTCCTCTTTGCTGGGGCCTCCTGGTGGGGGTCCATCCTGGGGGTGCTTATCTTTTTGGTTGTGATCCTGGTGCTCACGCGCCTGATCGCGGAGGCGGGCTTGATGTTTGTCCAGAGCAACGTGGTCGCTTACGATGTGTTAGCGGGGCTCTTCCCGCCGGCCTGGTTCAGCGGGTTCACCCTTAACAGCTTGATGATGCAAAAGGCGATTCTCATGAACGACACGCGAGAGATTTTCATGCCGTTCGTCATGAACGGGCTGAAGGCGTGTACGCTGGTAAGGATGCATATGGGGAAAGTTCTCGGCGTGCTCGCGCTCACCGCCGTGGTCGCCCTGGGCATCTCGGCGTACGGCCGGATCTCAACGTACTACAAGTACGGGGGGGTGAACATGGACCAGTGGGCGAACGTGTGGTCTCCGCACTGGTTCCTGGAGGGGGTGGCGAAGTACCAGAAGGATCCGCCGAATTATGATTACGTGAAAATTGGGGATAAAGACGTCTTGCCGGTGAATGCCGCGCACATGCTGGTGGGCGGCGCGCTGACCGCGGGGATGCTGGTCATGCGGGCCAAATTCCTCTGGTGGCCGCTGCACCCTTTCGGGCTGGTCATGTGCGGGACCTGGGCGATGAGCGTGATCTGGTTCTCAATTTTCATCGGGTGGGCGGCCAAAGTTTCCATCATGACGTTTGGCGGCGCGTCGGTGTACCGGAAGACCCTGCCGCTGTTCCTGGGATTCGTCCTGGGTGAATCGCTGATTTCGGCGTTCTGGATGTTGCTGGGGATGATCACGGGCACCCCCGGCCTGCACGTGCTGCCGAATTGAGATGAGGAAAGAGGCGCCTGCTCCCCTCCCCATGCCGCCGCGCGACCCTTCAGCGATGTGGTGGTGGATTGGCACCGCGCTCACCATCATTGCTTCCTTGGTCTTCTTCCATTACTGGGCCAAACCCTACCTCAACGTTGAATCCGAGGGCGAGGTCCAGATTCCGCCGGAGCGTGCCGCCGAGGTGACCGCGCTCGTCAGCCAAGCGCGGCTGACGCGCACCGTGCGCACGCTGGCTGGATTCGGAACCCGGCTCACGGGCTCCGCAGGCGCCGATACTGCGGCGGACTATCTCGCCGCCGAACTCAAGTCCATCCTGGGTGCAGCCTCCGTGACGGAAGAGACATTCGAGGTGGACAACCCCTTCGACCTCGGAACCCAGATGCAGGTGGGGGAAACGCGCTTCCGGGTCCATCCGTTCTGGGATCCCGTATCAGGAACCTATCAGTTGCCTCCCGGTGGCAAGGCTCTTGGCCCTGCTATCCGGGCGCGGTTCAAGGAGCTCTACGGGGGTAGTCGCCGCCTCAGGGGTGCAGCAGCCACCTTGGATGTGCCGCAACCCGAGGAGCTGCGCCGTCTCGTGCTGGCCGCGTGGCGGCAAGACGCGTTCAATGTCAAACTGCAAAATCCCATCACCCACACTGAGCGCGCGGTCCTCGAGAAGCCGCAACACGACTCCCTCTCCTCCGAGGACCGCCGCATCCTGAGTGTTCTCTTGGGCAAGCATCAGGCCCGGCTCGCGGATTTCCTGTTTGACCGCATCAAGGCGGGAGGGGCCCGGAGTGTGTTGTTCATCGAGCCGAAGTCGGACCCGCCATTCCGGATCGCCCCCCGCTCGTTTGCCAATCGTCTGCTCAAGCATTCCTCGCCGCTGCCACGGTATCTCGTGCCATGGCGGTACGAGAAGCTCCTGGCGGGAGGGGCCACCGTTCGTGTCCGTCAGATCCGGTCCCTGCTGACGCTGGAAGGGTCGGGGGAGTCCATCCGGATCTACCCCCTGTGGCCTAACCTCGTGCGCACAGCCTCGACCCCGCGTGCGGGGCTGCGCGGCCACCTGATCTGGGCAGGCCAGGGTTCCCTGGAGGAGGTGAAGGGAAAAAAGCTGGACGGCGCCATTGCGCTGGTGGACTTCAACAGTGGGTACCAGTGGATGGGTCTGACCGATTTCGGAGCGAAGGCCATCCTGTTCGCCGAACCGCGCACGATCATGCGCGGGGAGTCGGAGAACAAGTACCTCACCCTGCCTGCCGATATCCCCCGGTACTGGGTGCCGCGCGCCCAGGCTGAGCGGCTGAAGGGGATGGAGGGACAGATCGTCAGGGTGGATGCCCAGATCGTGTGGGAGCGCCGGACGGGGCGGACCATCATTGGCCGCCTGCCTGGCACGCGGCCAGATGCGGACGAGGAGCCCGTGATCATCCAGGCGTATTACGACTCCGTGTCGGTCGTCCCCGACATCGCCCCCGGCGGGGAGCAGGCCTGTAGCGCCGCCGCCATGCTGGAGCTGGCTCGAATCTTGAAACGTTATCCCCTCAAGAAAACCGTGTTCTTCGTGCTGAATGCCGGCCACTGCCAGAACATGAAAGGCTGGACCGAGTGGTTGCACCGGCACTACATCACTTTGGAGGAGAAGAACAAAAAGAAGAAGGTTGATCCAGAGTACATCAAACCGGCCTTCGTCGTGCATCTGGACCTGACCACCCGGACCCGCCGCCTGGCGGTGTTTTACAAGGGGCACCGGATGAATCACAACGAGAGCCCCATCCGCCGGGTGTATTCGACATTTGGAAAAATTCATGCGGCGGCAGGTGGGGCGGCCGCCAAGGCCCTGGGCTATGGCGAGAAATTCATGGTGGACGCCATCAACGCGGTGTCAGGCCGGACCTGGGACTCCTACATCCCCGGGCGCTTCACCCTGGCGCAGGAGATCACCCTCAACGCTGGGCTGTACGGGGTGGCGTACGTGACGCCCGACGACGAGCGGGCTTGGGTGGACACCCCGCAGGACCGG
The DNA here is from genome assembly GCA_964587525.1 of uncultured bacterium. Lineage (GTDB taxonomy): Bacteria > Oederibacteriota > CAKKQC01 > CAKKQC01 > CAKKQC01 > CAZPLZ01. The sequence goes on from CAZPLZ010000009.1 coordinate 4,208, forward strand.
CCCGAGCTCATGGACTTCGAGTCTCTCTTCCGGCAGACCCGGGTGATGGCGGCCACGCTGCCCAATGTCCTGAACGTGGGTGCCGCCTTCGGCAGCTCCCAGGTCAAGAATTACTGGACCTCGCTGAAAGGCCGGGTGGTGGAATTCGACCCCAAGGTAGCTTTCCTCCCGGACCGAACCGTTTCGGGCGCCATCGTGTGGATCCACAACTGGGAGCCCAACAAGAGCCTCAAGGGGGTGCGCGGCGACTGGTTCGTGCAGGCGCGCGGAGACCAAGAGCAGGGCGGGGCCACATTTGAGATTCACGGGCTGGCGAACTCCGGCTGGCTCGCGTCCGGCTGGACGGCGCACGCGATCTGCGAGGCGTACGAGATGGACCCCATGGACGGGGAGATCCGCTACGCCCCTGACCGGGGCCCGCAGGGCTCGCAGAACTACAAACTCGAGACTGACATGAACGAGAAGATGAAGGACTTGATGCTCGTGGTCTTCCCGTGCCGGCCGCTGCACCTGTTCGACCTCGTGGATCCGCTCCGGTACGAGCGGTTCGACCGCATGACCATGCTGGACGCCGCCACGGACAGCCCGCCGCCGGTTTTTGGCCAGACCCTGCCGGAGCCGGGCTGGTATGTCTCGTACGTGGAGCCGCTGGGAATTGGCTTTGCCCGGGAGGGGACGAACGCCAAATTCACGTTCGCCGTCTCGGCCCTGGGGAAGCGAGGGAAGCGCGCCCTGCTGATCAACGCCACGGATGAGGAGCCCGAAGGGATCGGCTATCCGGTCGGTGATCCTGACCGGCTCAACTTCACTGCCTTGCACATCGCTCAAGATATGTCCCGGCTCAATAACTACCGCATCGGGAAACTCAAGCGGCATGGCATCGTCAACCATCACCTGGAAAAGCTGAACCAGCTTACGGCTGACCGTCTCATGGCGGCCAAGGCGGCGCTGGCGAACCTGGACTACCGCAAGGCGGCCGCGGAGGCCCGGGCCGCCTGGGGGCTGGCGGCCCGGGTGTATCCGGACGTGGAGCTCATGGCCAAAGACGTGATCTATAGCGCCATGCTCTATCTCGCGCTGCTGATCCCCTTTGCGTTTCTAGCGGAGCGCCTCCTGTTCGCGTTCCCGAACGTGACTCAGCAGGTGGGCGGCGCCCTGGGCATCTTCCTGGCGATGTTCCTCGCGCTGCGCGTGGTGCATCCCGCCTTCCAGATTGCGCTCACCCCGATCATGCTCCTCCTGGCGTTCATCGTCATTGCCTTGGCAGTCATCGTGATCGGGATGGTCTTCTCCCGGTTTTTCAATTTCATGCGCGAGGAGCGCGAGTCCACCATGGGCGTGCATCAGGCCGAGGTGTCACAGCTCAGCGTGGGCCTGGCCGCGTTCGCGATCGGCGTCTCCAACATGCGCAAGCGCGTGCTGCGCACCACGCTCACCTGTATCACCCTGGTGGCGCTGACCTTCGCGGTGCTCTCGCTCACGTCTGTGCTGACGGTGGTCAAGCAGCGCAAGTACTCCATCGGCAAGCCCGCGGCGTATGAGGGCCTGCTCTTCCGCTCCACGCGGTGGGGACCGCTGAGCGAGCCGGCGTTTAAAAATTTAGAGGTGGAGCTGGGCGATGTGGCCAAGCCGGTGCCGCGGTCCTGGTTCGTGGAATACAGGTCAGACCGGCAGGCCGCCGTGGAGATCGCCCACGGGGATACCGCTCGGGTCACCGCGGTGGCGGCACTGGGCCTGACTGCCCGGGAGCGATACGTGACCGGGGCCCACAAAACGCTCGTGGCGGGCCGGTGGCTTAAACCTGGGGAGACCCGCGTCTGCCTGCTGCCGCGCAAGCTGGCTTCGACACTCTTCATCGGGCCGGCCGACATGGGCCGTGCGCAGGTGGTGATCTTCGGGGTGCCGTTCACCGTGCAGGGGCTCTTCGACCCCAAAAAGCTGAGCGCCATCCGGGATCTGGACGACGAGGCGATCATGCCGGTGAACTTCGAAGCCACGGAGAAACGCAGGCAGACAGATAACCTCGTCCTCCACCAGGAAGGTCTGCTGCCGCAGCGCTACGACCACCACGACGCCAGCCAGCTCGTCATCCTGCCGCACGATGACCTCATGCGGCTGGGCGGCCGGCTGGCATCCATCGCCGTTCCCTTCAAGGACCCGGAGAGCCTGGAGGGCGCCATCAAGGGGCTGCTCTCCCGGTTAGGGTTGCTCGTGTACGTGGGGAAGGAGAAAAAGACGTACGCCTACAGCGCCATTGGTGGCACCACAACCGGCGGCCTGAACTTCCTCCTGGTTCCCGTTCTGGTGGCGGCGCTCATCGTGTTTTCCACCATGCTGGGGGCGGTGCAGGAGCGCACCCGCGAGATCGGGGTGTTCTCGGCGGTGGGGCTGGCGCCCAACCACGTGGCCATCCTGTTCTTCGCCGAGGCGTGCGTGTATGCCCTCCTGGGAGCGGTGGTGGGCTACCTGCTGGGGCAGACCTTCTCGCACCTGATCGTGAAGGGGATCGTCTTGCAGGGGCTGAACGTGAACTATTCCTCCGGCGCAGCCGTGCTGGCCGTGGTGGTCGTCATGGCGGTGGTCCTGCTTTCCACTATTTACCCGGCTCGGCTGGCCGCCCGGCTGGCGCGCCCCTCACAGCTCACGGGATTCGACCTGCCGCCGCTCGTGGGCGATCAGGTGCACCTGGATCTGCCCTTTTCCTTCAACGCCCGGGATGCCCAGGCCATCTGTGCCTTCCTGGCTGAGCATTTTGAGGCGCACGCAGAAGCTTCGGCGGGGGAGTTTTCGGCAGGGGACATCCGGCTGGCCGAGGAGACGGATAAGCGCCGCAGGCCAACCCCGTCAGCCCGGCGTCGTGGTCTCACGGGGCCAACGTGGCATCTTTCGGTCCGAGTCTGGCTCGCGCCGTATGATTTCGGGGTGAGCCAAGATATGTTGTTCCAGGTCCGGGAAGGGGGCGGCGACGAATCTTCCGCCCGCCTGACCATCACCCGGCTCTCCGGCGACGAGGCGTCCTGGCGCCGGGTGAACGCGCGGTTCCTGAAGGGGGTCCGCAAGCAATTCCTGATCTGGCGCGCTCTGGGTGAGCCCGCCCGCCTCCGCTACCAGCGCCAAGCCAAAAAAATGCTCACCACCATCTCCCTCTCCCCTAATGCCTGAACCTGAATCCCAACAGTATTTAGACGGTTTCAACTGGAATACCGTCGTCGGCGCCTTCTTCGTGGGGATGGTGATGATGCCGGCCTCCATCTACATCTCCCTGTTCGCCGGCATGGGGCTCCAGAGTGCGGCTGAGTGGGTCACCATCATCCTGTTCGCGGAGCTGGCCCGCCGTTCGATCACCACCCTCAAGAAACAGGAAATGTACCTGCTGTATCACGTGGCGGCGGGGGTGACCGGCGGCGGCGTCTTCTCCGGGTTGATCATGCACCAGTATTTGCGGCAGTCCCGCGAGGCCGCGGCGTTTGGCGTGCCGCAGAACATGCCGGACTGGGCTGCGCCGGCGGCGGACTCCGTGGGCATCCTGTCCCGCCAGCTCTGGCACTCGGACTGGTGGCCCGCCATCGCGCTGATCCTGGTCGGACAGATCCTCATCCGGCTCAACTGGTTTGGTCTGGGTTACGTGCTGTTTCGGATGACCTCGGACGTGGAGCGGCTTCCGTTCCCGCTGTCGATCATCGCGGCGGAGGGAGCCACGGCGCTCGCCGAGTCGCCTGAGAAGAAGGAGAGCTGGCGCTGGCGGCTCTTCTCGATGGGCAGCATGGTCGGGATAGGCTTCGCCATCTTCTACATCGGATTGCCGGCGATCACCGGCATGGTCTTCACCAAACCCATCGTCCTGTTCCCGATCCCGTGGGCGGACTTCACCGTCGCGACCTCGAACATCCTTCCGGCTGCGCCCATGAACATGTCCTTCGAGTTGGGTACCGTGATGGTGGGGATGATCATTCCGTTCTGGGCCGTGATCGGGACGTTTTCCACCATGGTGCTGTCCTCGATCCTCGGCAACCCGATCCTCCAGTCGCTTGGCCTGCTTCCCACCTGGAAGCCGGGGATGGGCCTTATCGCGACCCAGTTGGCCACCCGGTTCGATTTCTACCTGAGCATCTCGATCGGCGTCGGACTGGCGGTGGCGGGCGTGGGTTTCTATCACCTCACCAAGGTGCTGCGGTCGCGCAAAAAAGGCGAGGGCGGGAAAGGTGCGTCGGAAATTGATGTGCTGATGGGCAAGGAAGGCACCCTCTTCGTGGGGAGCGCCGGACTGGGGCGCGGGTCATGGACCC
>CAZPLZ010000009.1:8503-32871 GCA_964587525.1 uncultured bacterium
CCTGGCGATGTTCCTGATCTCCACCGTCGCTTATATCGTGGTCTGCCACTGGCTGGTGCCGGCATTCCCGCTGTCGTTCCTGATCATCTACGGGTTCATCTGGACGCCGCTCACCTCCTATGTCTCGGCGCGCATGATCGGGCTCACCGGCAATCCGGTGGCCTTCCCCTTCGTGCGTGAGGGATCGTTCATGCTGAGCGGGTACAAGGGTGTGGACATCTGGTTTGCGCCGATCCCGATGCACGACTACGGCATGGTCACCGCGCTGTTCAAGCAGCTTGAGCTGACGAGGACCAAGTTCACCTCCATCGTGAAGGCCGAGCTGCTCATGATGCCCATCAACATCGTGTTCAGCTTCGTGTTCTGGGCTTTCTTCTGGTATCTCACGGCGATTCCTTCCTCGGTGTATCCGTTCGTGGACAAGATCTGGCCGTTCGAGGCCATCAACCGGAGTCTGATTATGACCGCCACCATGGAGGGTCGCCAGTGGCTGCTGGAGTCGCTCAACGGTTGGCGGATCGCGGCTGGGTTCGCGGGCGGCATCGGGATGTATATGCTCGTCGCCGCGATGAAGTGGCCGGTCTTCCTGTTCTACGGCGGCTCAGGCGGGATCGGTGTCGATCCAGCCGGCCCGGTGCTCTTATTGATCGGGGCGCTGCTGGGCCGGTTCTATTTCGCGAGAAAGCTGGGGAAAGAGCTCTGGTTCAGGTATGTGCCGGTGCTGACCGCGGGATTCTTTTGTGGAGCTGGCCTGGTCGGCATGCTGGTGGTCGGCCTCACCATCGTCACGAACTCTGTCGTCACCAAACTGTTCTGATGTTTCCTAATAGATTCCCTCTCCCCCTCCGGGGGAGAGGGTAGGGTGAGGGGGGCCTGATGGCACGTACTCAAGTGTCTGGCCGTATCGAGGAGCGCCGGGTCCACCCTCGTTACCATCTCGATCTCACGGGGACCGCCACGGTCATTTCCTTTCCGCTCCGGCGCAGGGATGGCGAGAGGGCCTTCGATACCGTCAGCTCGGACGTGAGCGTCGGGGGAATGAAGATGCGCACCAACGAGCCGGTAAGGCTGGGAGACCGGGTTCGCGTCAAGCTTCACGTGCCCGGACATAGAGGGATACGTCTGGACACCCTGGTGCGCTGGGTCCGCCGCAACCCCAGGTCCTCCCGCACCCGTTTCACCGTTGGCGTGGCATTTCAGGGTCACGTCCTGCACAGCCTGATCCAGCTCTTGCTGGACATGGCCACCGTGCCGACTCACGCCACAGCCCTTGGTGCCGCACGCCAGGTGAATCTGCCGTTCATCCGGGCCGTGGAGATCAGCCTGCGCAGCTTGAAGATCCGGTTCTGGCGTTCCCTGGTTACCTCGGCGGTGGTGTTCCTGGCCATCGCTTTCCTGGTGTACATGCTGTCCGTGGAGTCGGTGAACGCCATGCTAGAACGTGAAATCGGGGAAGTGATCGTGAAGACCGCGCACGCCCAGCGGATCTGGGTGGCGATCATCTCTTTGCTCGTGGCGGTGGTGGGAATCACCAACACCTTGCACATGTCCGTCGCCGAGCGCTATCGGGAGATCGGCACGATGAAGTGCCTGGGGGCGCTGGACCGGTTCGTGGTCGAGCTGTTTCTGCTGGAGGCCCTGGCGATGGGTGCCATCGGCGCCTCCGTCGGGTCGCTGCTGGGCACTATTCTGGCCACCACGCCTTGGGTATTCCGGATTAAAGAGCTGGCCGAAGCCACCCTGCCCTGGGCCACGCTTGGTCAAAATTTCCTGATCGGCTGCGTGGTAGGTTTGTTCTTAACAGTGGTAGGCTCGTTGTATCCGGCGTACCGTGCCTCCCGCATGGTCCCCGCTGAAGCCATGCGCACCGAGGTGTAAAATGGCACGAATGAAACGCAAGTCCACTCGACCTAGATCTAACGGCCAAACCGGCCGGTCCGATTTCACCGTCGTCTGCCGGGGTGTGAAGAAGGAGTACAAGCTCGGCAAAGTTACGGTGGGCGCCCTGCAGGGCGTGAGCCTGGATATCAAGCGCGGTGAGTATATCTCCATCATGGGGCCCTCCGGCTCGGGCAAATCCACCCTGTTCAACATGATCGGGGGGTTGGATCAGCCGACAGGTGGTAGAATCTTTATCGATGAGGTAGACATCGCCCAGCTTGACCCCTACGAGCTGGCGTGGCTGCGCTGCCGCAAAATCGGTTATATCTTCCAGACCTTCAACCTGATCCCCGTCATGACCGCGATGGAAAACGTGACCCTGCCCATGATCTTCGCTGGGCTCACCCCGGATGACTACTTGCCCAAGGGGGCCAAGATGCTCAAGCTGGTGGGGCTGGGGGACCGGCTGCATCACAAGCCGACTGAATTATCGGGCGGCCAGCAGCAGCGTGTGGCGATCGCCCGCTCCCTGGCCAACGACCCGGCCATCGTGCTGGCCGATGAGCCCACCGGCAACCTGGACTTAAAAACAGGCCGCGAGATCATCTCCCTGCTGCGCCATCTCAACAAGAGACAAGGCGTCACCGTTATCTCCGCCACCCACGACCTCAAAATGATCGACGTGTCGGACCGTATCTTCTGGATTCGCGACGGCAAGATCGCCAAAATCGAGGAACGCGGCAAAATCAAAGTCAGCGTGGGGGCGATCAGGGAATAAGAAGCGGTCAATTGCTCAGAAAAAGGATGACATATTATCTTTATGGATTGTTGCGCGGCAGGTAATCCCATAGGCCAGTTCTTTTCCGGTTCTGCAAAGCGAACGGCAAAGCGCTTTCGGAAAAAGGGATTGGCCAAAGACCAACGACGGTTAATGGATTGCCTGCAGCAAACTGGATTTACGGGGCAATCCATTCTGGAGGTTGGATGTGGTGTTGGCGCATTTCATCTCACGATGTTGGGTTTCGGAGCGACGCGAGCCATAGGGGTTGATCTGTCAGAGCCCATGTTAGCGCAGGCACGAGTGTTAGCAAATGAATTGGGCCATGAGGAACATACCGTGTATCGCTCGGGCGACTTTGCCGTGGTTGAAAGTGAGATTGAACAAGCCGATGTCACGGTGCTGGATAAAGTGGTGTGCTGTTATCCGGACGCGCAGAGGTTAATCCGGCTTTCCATTGGAAAGACTCGTCGAACGTATGCGTTAACCTATCCTCGTGTTAATGTATTGACCCGCATGGCCTTTACCTGTGCCCAGGTTGGTCTTTGGTTAATTCGCTCCAAATTCCGTCCGTATCTTTATGATCCATCAGACATTGAGCGATGGATTAGTGAAAACGGGTTTACGAAGGCTCACGAAGCGAGGGGGCCGTTCTGGCTCAGCCAGGTCTATACACATAATGGGATGAGGACGGCTACTAGGCAAACGGGTTTGAGTTAGCGTCCTCACAGGTTGTGCCACTGGGGATGGTGGCATATGTAGAAAGTCGTAGACGTTTTTCACAGCAGATTGGCCAATTGAATATGCTACTATGGCGTTTGTTCAGCCTGTGACCACTAACGATCAGATTACCGTCCGTTACACCCGGTGGATCATCGCCAACAAGTTCAAGGTGATGGCCGCATCATTGCTTATTTCGTTGGGATTGGGCAGTGGTGGTCGGTTCCTCGAGTTCACCAACGACTATCGCGTCTTTTTCGGAAAGGACAATCCGCAGTTGTTGGCCTTCGAGGAGCTCGAAAACACCTACACCAAGAACGATAACATCCTGCTCATCCTGACGCCCAAGAGCGGGGAGGTGTTCAGCCGGGAAACTCTGGCGGCGGTCGAGGATCTCACCGAGCGGGCCTGGCAGGTTCCGTATTCCACACGGGTGGACTCACTTACCAATTTCCAGCACACCAGGGCCGTCGGCGACGATCTATACGTTGACCGCCTCGTGCGGGACGCGCGGTCGCTTTCGCCGACCCAGCTCGAGGAAATTCGCACGATCGCGTTGGCCGAGTCACAACTTGTGCGGCGACTGATCTCGCCGGACAGCCGGGTCACCGGGGTGAACATCTCCATTCAACTTCCGAAGGTCAAGCTGGATGAGGTGATGGAAGTTGCTGGTTTCGTGAGGAACCTTCTCGATGAGTTCGAGAAGCAGTATCCGAACTTCATCCTGCATCATTCCGGCTTTGTGATGCTTAACCACGCGTTCATGGACGCGTCCATGAAGGACATGTCCACGCTGATGCCGCTCATGTACCTGGCCATTCTGATTATCATGGCGCTCCTGCTGCGGTCGGGAAGCGGCACGATCGTGGCGCTAGTGGTGCTGATCCTCTCCATCATGTCGGCGATGGGAACTGCAGGCTACGCGGGTGTAAAGCTCACGCCGCCTTCGGCCATTGCCCCGACGGTGATTCTCACCCTGGCGATCGCCGACACCGTGCATATCCTCGTCTCGATGCGCCTGTTCATGCAGAAAGGGATGGAAAAAATCGAGGCGCTCGTGGAGAGCCTCCGAGTGAACATGCTGGCGCTCTTTCTGACAAGCTTCACGACGATGATTGGATTCCTCTCGCTGAATTTCAGCGAAGTCCCGCCGTATCACGATCTAGGGAACATTACTGCGGTCGGCGTGGTGTACGCGTTCTTCTTTTCCGTTGTGTTGTTGCCTGCGCTGACCGCGGCGCTGCCGTTTAAGGTTCCGCGGCCCGTGGGTGAAAAGACTTCCTGGTACAGCCGGTATGCGAAGTTCGTCGTCGCCAGGAGCCGGGTGTTACTCGCGGCGACGAGCGTGGCCGCGGTTGTGCTCATCGCTTGCGTGCCCCGGCTGGAACTGGACGACCAGTTTATCCGTTACTTCGACCATCGGATCGAGTTCCGCCGGAGCACGGAGTACATGCTCAAGAACCTGACGGGAATATATCAGATCGAGTATTCCATCAGCGCCGGGGAGCCGGACGGGATCACTGATCCTCGCTATATGAAAACGCTGGAGGATTTTGCCAACTGGTGGCGGGCACACGATGAAGTGATGCATGTTGCCTCATTCACCGACACGATGAAGCGGCTGAACCGGAGCCTGCATGCCGATGAGGCGTCATGGTACCGGCTGCCGGACGACGCGGATTTGGCGGCGCAGTACATTCTGCTCTACGAGATGTCGCTGCCGTATGGATTGGACCTGAACAATCAGATCACCATTGACAAATCCGCCACCAAACTCACCATCACACTCGAGGAGCAATCCACCACGCAGATGCGTGCACTAGCCGGTGCTGGAGATGCGTGGCTGATGGAACACGGGGCGGAGCCGATGTGGGTGAAGGGCAGTGGCCCCTCAGTGATGTTTTCGTATATCTCGCAGCGCAATATCGAGGGCATGATCATCGGCACGAGTTTCGCCTTCGTGATGATCACGATCATCCTGATTGTCGCCTTGCGAAGTTGGAAATACGGCCTGCTGAGCATCATCCCGAACGTGGTTCCCGCTCTCATGGCGTTCGGGCTGTGGCAGCTCATCCAGGGGCAGGTCACCATGGCGGTCGCCATAGTCGCCGCGGCGACCCTGGGCATCATCGTCGATGACACGGTGCATTTCCTGACCAAGTATCTTCGCGCCAGGAAGGAACAGAAACTTACGGCGCCGGAAGCAGTGGAGTACGCGTTCACCAATGTGGGAAAAGCTCTGGTGGTGACATCCGTCATTCTGATAATCGGCTTTGGACTTCTCGGGACTTCGGCGTTCAGGCTGAATATGACGCTGGGCCTGCTCTCCGCCATGACAATCGCCTTCGCCCTGATTCTGGATTTCACCATGCTGCCGGCGTTGCTGTTGAGCATGGACACGAAACGCCGGGACTAATCCAAGGAGGACAAACACGATGTGGAGAATTCTTCGGTTGGCCCTGATGGCATTGCCGGTGGGGCTTGTCGCGGCGTCTGCGATTCCTAGCGCCGTTCGAGCGGCGGAAGATGCGGCCAAGAAGGGGTTGGAGATCGCCCGTAAGGTGGACAAGGCCGACCGCGGCTTCAAGGATCAGCAAGTGGAGCTCGTGATGACCCTCAAAGATGCGCACGGTCGAGAGAGCGTGCGGCACATGCGGACAAAAACGCTTGAAGTGGACGGCGACGGCGACAAGGTCTTGATCGTGTTCGACCGGCCGCGGTCGGTGGCCGGGACCAAGTTTCTGTCTTTTACACACAAGAGCGGCGCGGACGACCAGTGGCTGTATTTGCCCAAGCTGAAACGGGTAAAGCGCATCGCCTCGAACAACAAATCCGGCCCCTTTATGGGAAGCGAGTTCGCTTTTGAGGACATTTCCTCCGTGGAAGTCGAGCAATATACCTACCGGTTCTTGCGTGACGAGGAATACAAGGGACGAGCCTGTCACGTCATCGAGTTGGATCCGGTTGACGAGAACTCTGGATATTCAAAGCAAGAGGTGTGGATCGATCGGGAACGGTTGATTCCGCTTCAGACGGATTTCTACGACGTCAAAAAAATGCACGTGAAAAAACTCACGTTTGATGGGTATAAACAATATCAGGGAAAGTTCTGGCGGGTGGCGGAAATGTTCATGGAGAATCTGCAGACCAAGAAGAGCACGAGGCTGCAATTTACCGATTATTCGTTTGACAACAAGTTCAGTGATCGGGATTTCAATATTTCCGCACTCAAGCGCGCTCGGTAGGCGTCTGTTCCGGCCCTGGATGATCAGGGCCGGATTGCTGGGCGCGGTAGGCTTGGCTCTCATGGCGGCTGGAGCGGTGCATTCGGCGGAGTGGACGGGTCCGCTGGCGGTGGAGAGCCGGGTGTTTTTCAAGTCAGGCCAGCCGGGACAAGACCAGGTGTCGGCCTCGGTTTCTTTCGAGCCGGAGTTCTCGCACGCTTGGAATGGAGACCGAGATGTCGTCAGTGCCTCGGTTTTCGGAAGGCTGGATTCAGCGGATACAGAGCGGACCAGCGCCGACCTCCGGCAATTGGACTGGCTCCACGCCACGGGATCGTGGGAGTGGCGGGTCGGTGTGCGCCGGGTATTTTGGGGCGTCGTGGAGTCGCAGCACCTGGTGGACATCATCAACCAGACCGATTGGGTGGAAAACCTCAACGGCGAGGACAAGCTGGGCCAGCCAATGCTCAATGTGGCCTGGGTGCGCGGTCCACTGACCCTGGATGCGTTCATCATGACCGGGTTTAGAGAGCGCACGCACCAGGGTGTGAAAGGGCGCCCGCGATTCCCGCTGAGGATCTCGGACAACCCCACCTTCGATTCCGGCGCAGAGATTTGGCGCACGGATGTGGCAGGCCGGTTGCAGGCTCAACTCGGCCCGTTGGATCTTGGACTTGCTCAGTTTTCAGGAACCAGCCGGGAGCCTCGCTACACGGTAGTTTCCGACGCCGGCGGCAACGGGGTCATCATTCCACACTACGATGTGATCAATCAGTCCAGTGTGGACGCCCAGGTGACATTGGAGGGCTGGCTGCTCAAGCTCGAGAGCTTCTACCGCCAGGGGATGGCCGATCCGTACACGGCGGTCTCAGGAGGAGTCGAGTACACCCTGTACACGGTGCTGGGCACGAGGATGGATGTCGGGTTGCTCGCCGAAGGGCATTGGGACGAACGCGGCGACGGGGCAACGACGCCGTTCAATCATGACGTGTTCGTGGGCTCGCGGCTGGCGCTGAACGACCGATCCGGCGCGCAGTGTCTAGTTGGAGCGACATTTGACACGAAACACAATGCGCAGTTCCTGCTGGTTGAAGCATCCGCAAATCTGGGAGACCGCTGGAAACTTTCGCTGGAAGGCGTAGGTTTTCATGTGCTCTCCCGCGGGGATTTCTTCTACGGATTCCGCCGGGACAGTTCCGTACAGGCTGAGCTGGAATTCTTCCTATAATGGAAAACAAGAGATAATTACAGCCGTGCTGATCGATGAGGGGAAATCGAATTTGCTTACTTTTTCCGATCTCGGTGAGAAGCGTGGGAGCCATGCGAGAAAGACCGGTTCAATCGGTTATTGATTCCCTCCGGACTACGGAGGGTGCCGGCCTGCCCATTCGAAGGCTCTTTCCCGTCGCCGGTCTTCCGCATGTTGACCCTTTCCTGTTGATGGACCATATGGGGCCGGTGCACTGGGGCCCGGGCGAAGCCACCGGTGTCCCCGACCACCCTCACCGGGGTTTTGAGACGGTCACCTATCTGCTTGAGGGAAAGTTTCAGCACAAGGATTCGGCCGGGCACTCCGGAATTCTTAAGGCGGGTGATGTCCAATGGATGACGGCAGGAAGAGGGGTGGTCCATTCCGAGATGCCTGCCGAGGATTTCCGGGTCACCGGAGGCGTGCTGCATGGGTTTCAGCTTTGGGTCAATCTCCCCAAAAAGGACAAAATGATGGCGCCGCGGTACCAGGAGATCCCCGCCGCCAGCATCCCCACCGCTGGCGACACCAGCGGGCGGGTCACGGTCCGGGTGATCGCTGGCGAATCCCTGGGGGCCCGCGCGGTGATCGACACCCGGATACCCATTACGTACCTGCATCTTTCTCTTCGGCCCGGAGGTCACGTTTCTCAGCCGGTTCCCGAGGATCAGGTTGTTTTCGCCTATGTCGTTTCAGGGCACGTGGCGGTTGGGCCCGCACCAACCGTCGTACGCGAAGGACAGTCGGCGATGTTTGGGGCGGGTAGCAGGGTGTCTCTGGCGTTGCCTGATGGCGCGCAATCTGCGGGGGAGGTGCTCTTGCTGGCGGGCCGGCCCCTCCTTGAGCCCATCGCGCGCTACGGCCCCTTTGTGATGAACACCCAGGATGAAATCCGGCAGGCGATCCAGGATTATGAAGAAGGGCGGATTGGCTGACCTGGACTCGCTTGAGTCGTTCACGAGAGAGCGCTCAACGAGGGACGAGGAAGACACAACGAAGAGCGGTTATTAGCAGGCATGCTCAGCGTATGAGGCTCCACGTTGAGCGGCGGTCGTACTTTACTCCTGAACTGTTCAAGTTTTTCCGGGAGCTGAAGGTCAACAACAAGCGGGAATGGTTCCTGGCCAACAAGGATCGCTATGAGAAACATGTGCGCCGCCCGTTCCTGGCGTTTATTCAAGGCTTCGCCCCGCACCTGAGGGCGATCACGCCTCATCTGGTTGCGAGCGCGCGTCCGGTCGGCGGCTCCCTGTTCAAGATTCAACGTGATGTCCGATTCGCCAAGGACAAGACCCCGTACAAGACGTGGGTGAGCGCGCGTTTTTACCATGAGCAGGCAAGAGACTCGCATACGCCCGGCTTCTACCTTCATTTGGAAGAGAACAATGTCCACGCCGCGGCCGGTGTCTGGCACCCGGAGACACCTGCTCTGGATAAGATCCGGGGAGCGATCGTGAGGCGTTCCCAGGCGTGGAATGCCGTGGTGCGCCGCAGGGAGTTCAAGGAAGGCGTTCAGTTCTGGGGGGAAAGGCTCAAACGGCCGCCCTCCGGCTATCGCGCGGACCATCCGCTCATCGAGGATCTCAAGTGGAAGGATTTCATCGTGTACGTGGATTTCCGTGACGAGGACGCTTTCTCACCGGACCTCATGTCGAAGTTCGCCGAGACGTGCAGGCTGTTCGCCCCGTTCAACAAGTTCCTCGCCGACGCCCTTGGGATGCCCTGGTAACCGGCTTCAATCTGCTGAGAATTTCTGCTAACATGACGTCGCTGTGGTCCATTGAAGTTCCCGCGTCGCGGCTGAAGAGGTAGGGAATCCTCGAGCCGCCACCTCTCCAGGGAGGAGTTCCTGTCAAAAAATAAGTTCAAGCCCAGGAGGATCACAGATGGCCGTACCGAAAACATACTTCCACTTAAGATTTTTGAAGTTCCTGCTCATTATGCCTAACGAGAGGACGCTGGTCGGGGGAGTCAGGGTGCTTCCATGATTTCCGTCCGGGATGTCGCGCTGAGCTTCGGCGGACAGGTCTTGTTTGAGAAGGCCTCCTGGCAGATCAACGATGGTGATCGATTCGCCCTCGTGGGACCCAACGGCTCAGGGAAGTCGACGTTGTTCCGGATGATCCTCGGGGAGATCGAGCCTGACCGTGGCAAAGTTCAGGTCAAGAAGGGGATCACGCTGGGATACCTTCCCCAGGAGAACGCGCCGCTGTCAGAGCGGACGGTCCTGGCGGAGACCCTTGCGGAATCTGATTCCGAAGATGGGAGGCTCGTGGCCCAGGCCAAAGCCATCCTGATGGGGCTTGGATTCAAGGTCGCGGACTTTGAGAAACCCTTGCGGGAATTGAGCGGGGGATGGGCGATGCGGGTCGCCATGGCCAGGCTGCTGCTCCGGGAGCCGGATGTTCTTCTGCTCGACGAGCCGACCAATCATCTGGATCTCTGGTCGTTGCTGTGGTTCCGGGATTATCTCCTCGAGTATCGAGGGACCGTTGTGGTGATCTCCCACGATCGGGCGTTTATCAATAGGATTTGCCGGGCGGTGGTCAGTATTCAGGAGAGCGATCTTAAGATATATGACGGCGATTACGAGTATTTCGTTGAACAGCGTGCCGCGGAACGGAATCGGCTGGAAAGTTCATACCGGCTGGAGCAGAAGAAGATCGCCCAGATGCAGGAGTTCATCAACCGGAACCGCGCGCGGCTTTCAACCGCCAAGCGGGCACAGAGCATGATCAAGCGGCTCGAGAAGCTTGAGCGTATCGAATTGCCGCAGCAGGCCAAGTACGTCGATATTCAATTGCCGCAACCGGTCCGAAGCGGGAAGGAGGTCATCACCCTCAAGAACTTGCACAAGTCGTATGGAAAAGTTCCGGTCTTCCGAGGGTTGAATTTCATGGTGCAGCGCGGGTTTCGCATGGCGCTGGTCGGGCCCAACGGTGCGGGAAAGTCCACCCTGCTGAAGATTCTCGCGGGTGTTCTTTCCTTCGAGGGCGGGGAGCGGTCTCTGGGTTATAACGTCACGGTTGGATACCATTCTCAGCACCGGGCGGAGACGCTGGACCCCGAGAGGACGGTTCTGGATGAAGCCATGGCTGGGGACAAACAGAACCTCCCTCAACTGGTGCGGAATGTTCTGGGCTCGTTCCTGTTTTCGGGCGATACCGTGTTTAAAAAAGTTAAAGTACTGAGCGGCGGTGAGAAGAGCCGGCTCTCACTGGTGAAGATTCTTCTCAACCCGCCAAATTTCCTTCTGTTGGATGAGCCGACCACTCATTTGGATATGGAAAGCGTCGAGGCGCTCCTCGCAGCGTTAAAGGCCTATGAAGGTTCACTGGCTTTCATCAGTCACGATGAGCACTTCATCAACACCCTGGTGCAGCAAGTCGTCTATTTGAATGAAGGGTCGGTAACGGTGTACCCGGGAAATTTCGAGCTATTTCAATGGCGGCTGAGGGGGAAAGAACTTCAGCGATGACAGATTCACGTAGGTGGAAGCTGCGGCCAGGGCGAAGGCTGGCGCGGATATCTGAACCAGCTGGAGTAAGTCACCAACGTCGCTCGCAATCGATGTTGAATCGAGGTCGGTGTGCTACCCTCACTGATGGAGGTTTATTGATGGGTTCTGTAGAGAGAATTTATATTGTTGACATGGGGTCTGGTGATCGAGGGGCACCATGTTGATCGTTGACGGTCATCTCGATCTGGCCTGGAACGCGCTGCAGTGGAACCGTGACCTGGAGCGGCCCATCAGCGAACTGAGGGCTCAGCCTGGCTTGGAGATCATGACGGTGTCGGGGCAGAGACCGCGTGGCCACGCCACGCCCACGGTGGCGCTTCCGGAAATGCGTCGGGGGCGGATCGCCCTGTGCTTCGCCACGCTGCTGGCTCGCTCCACTGGCCGCCCGACACCTCATATTGACTTTTCTTCTCCTGGCCAAGCGTATGGCGTGGCACGGGGACAGCTGGGATATTACCGGGCCCTGGAGCGGAAAGGGCATGTTCGCATCATTACTGATCTTGAGGGTCTCAGAGCGCATATGGCTCAGTGGGCATCGTGGGATGCGGACCATGCCGCCGACACTTCTAAGATCCCGTCGCTCGGCGTGGTCATCAGCATGGAGGGAGCCGACCCTCTCCTCGCGCCGGAAGAACTTAAAGACTGGTGGCAGGCCGGGCTACGCCTGTTGGGGCCGGCTCACTATGGTCCAGGGCGGTACGCGGGAGGAACCGGGACAGAAGAGGGCCTGACGGAGATCGGATCCCGCCTGCTGGTGGAGATGCAGCGATGCAAGGTGACATTGGATGTCACCCACCTGTCTGACCAGGCTTTCTGGCAGGCCCTGGATCGGTACCAGGGCCCGGTTCTGGCCAGCCACAACAACTGCCGAGCTCTGGTGTCCCATCAGCGGCAATTTAGCGATGAGCAATTGAAGGCCGTGATTGTGCGAGACGGTGTGATCGGCGCGGTCTGTGACGCCTGGATGCTGAAGCCGGGCGGCAGCCCTGGTGAGGTGTCCAATGAAGGGGTGCGCCTTGCCCATGTGGTGGACCACATTGATCATGTGTGCCAGCTGGCCGGCAGCAGCAGGCATGCGGCGATTGGGTCCGATCTGGATGGAGGTTTCGGGCGGGAACAATGCCCCCAGGACCTGGATACGATCGCTGACTTGCAGAAAATTGGAACGCTCCTCACGGACCGGGGCTACAGCCAGGATGATGTTGCGGCCATTCTGCATGGGAACTGGCTGCGCCTGTTGGAGCAATCGTTAGCCAGGTGATGCGCAACCTGAAGGTTTCCGATCTGGACACACCGGTCGCCATCGTGGATATGGATCTCCTGGAAAGGAATATTGCCGGACTTCAGGCCTACCTCTCCCGGCATCGCATCGCCAACCGGCCCCATATCAAGACGCACAAAATCCCTGAAGTGGCGAGGATGCAGCTGGGTGCGGGCGCGGTCGGCATCACCTGCCAGAAACTGGGCGAGGCCGAGGTCATGGCGGATGCGGGCATCCAGGATATCTTCTTGCCCTATAACATCCTCGGCGAGGCGAAGCTGTCCCGGCTCATCAAGCTGTCTGAACGAGTGCGGATGAGTGTCACGGCGGATTCCGCGGAGACGATCCAGGGCCTCGCGGCAGCAGCAGGCCGCAGGGGCCTGACGCTCCCCGTGCAGGTGGAGTTCGACACCGGGCTGGGGCGCTGCGGCGTGCAGACGCCGGAAGAGGCAAGAGGTTTGGCCAGGATGATCGCCAAGGCTTCCAGTCTGCGCTTTGCCGGCTTGATGACCTACCCGCACAATGAGCGGACGGATACATTTGTCCAGGAAGCCAAGGCCCTGCTCAGCGAGGATGGTCTCCCGTTGGATCAGGTGAGCCTCGGCTGCACGGCCTCCATGTGGCAGGCGCACACCCGGATGGGAGTCACCGAGTACCGTGCCGGGATGTATATCTATGGCGATCGTGGCACCATCAGCCATGGCGCGATGCGGGTGGAGGAATGTTCCTTGCGGGTGCTCACGACGGTGGTCAGCCGCCCCACCGCCGACCGGGGTATTCTGGACGCCGGCAGCAAGACCTTGTCCTCTGATCTGGTGGGGCTGGACGGGTACGGGATGATTCTTGAATATCCAGAGGCGCACATCGCGCGGCTCTCCGAGGAGCATGGGCACACGGATTTTTCCCGGTGTCAGCGCAAACCCAAGATCGGCGAGCGGGTCAGTGTCATCCCGAATCACTGCTGCGTGGTGAACAACCTGTTTAACCAGATTGTGGCGGTGCGCAAGGACCGGGTCGAGGTCGTCTGGCCGGTGGCGGCCCGTGGCGCGGTGCAGTAGCGTATCACGCCCTCCGGCTGGCCTTGACCGGGGAAACTGCGGGATGTGAGGCGCATGTCGTATCGCAAGACGCTTGAATAATAGGTATCGTAATGGTTCCTTTGAAATGCTATTAGAAACATTAAAGTTTCTCGGGTTGTTCCTTGTGGCAACTTCCGTGGGTGCCGAACGGAACGAATTTCTCATGGGGCCTTATGTGAATTACGTCACGCCCCATTCGGCCCGGATCCTCTGGGTCGCGGGCCCCAAGGCGGCTCTCGGACGGGTGATCTGTTCCAGCGGTGAATTCCGACGTGAGGTGGAAGCGTCCACGGCGGGCTTCACCGGCCGGGACGAGCAATTGCACGTGGCGGTCTTCGAAGACCTGGATCACTCAACCTTGTATCACTATGAAGTTCGTGGTGGCAGAACTATACGGCGCGGAACGTTCCATACGGCCCCGCCACGGGGCGCCCGCGACACCCCGTTTCGGTTCATTGTCTATGGGGACACCCGGACCTATCCGGAGCGCCATCTGTCCGTGTCGCGTGCCATGGCTAAGGAGGAACAAGTCTGGTTCGTGGTTCTCAGCGGCGACCTGGTGTCCAACGGCGACAAGTGGAATCAATGGGAGGAGCAATTTTTCACGCCGGCCCAGGCGTTTTTGAAGCGCACGGCCTTCTGGCCGGTGCGGGGAAACCATGAGGGATCGGGAGTCCTTTACCGGCAGCTCTTCGATCTTCCTGGAAACGAGCTTTGGTACAGTTTTGATTACGGGAACCTTCACTATGTGATTCTGGATTCCGAAGCTGGAGCAGAAGAGCGCGAGGGAATGATCCAGTGGCTGGAAGGTGACCTGGCTGAGAATGACGCCGACTGGACGTTCGTGTCCTACCACAAGCCGACATACAATATCGGAGGGCACGCCAGCAAGTGGGGGGCGGAAGATGTCCTCCCTATCCTTGAAAAGCACGAGGTGGATGTGGTCATCACCGGGCACTCCCATCTCTACGAGCGATTCAAGCCCATCGGTCCGGAAGGAAAAAAGCCTGTGATCCACATCGTGAGTGGGGGCGGAGGCGCTCCCAGTTATGAGGTCCGGCCGAGCTCCTTGCTGGAGGGGGGGATCGGCTACTCGGGGCTCCACTACTGCTACTTCCAGATCGATGGCAGTACGCTGCGCATGACGGTGAAGAAGCCGGACGGCTCCGTGCTGGACCGGATGAAGCTGGTCAAGAAATCCGGCAAGTATCAGAAGAAGGTGATGCGCAAGACGAGCGACGCCGTTGTGGCGAGAATGGCCGCGCATATGTTGCAGGGCGTGGCCGCCGATTTTAGGGAAACACCATCCGCCGGGTCCTGGTCGTGGGTCAGTTTGCCCCTGAAGGGCTTTCCACCCGATACGAAAGTCGGAGTGGCCTCCCATCCTAAGACGAAGGGATGGCGGGTGGACGAAGACAAGATTGAACGCACTGACGAAGGTGTGCGTTTTCGTGTAAAGGTGCCTGACAACCTCAAGATGAGCGGGGACAAGCTGGAGCCGCCGTTCCGGGTCGTCTTCAGGCTGACGCATCATGGCCGTGTTTCCGAGGCCGCAACGGGCCCCCTGTCCCTTGCTGAAGCGTCGCTGCGGCGGATGCTGCCCGCGCCTGAACCGGTTGAAGTGGGCCGGGCGCCCGGCCGGGTGGTTATTGACGCGGATATTTCCGAATGGGACAAGATCCATCCACTTCCCAAGAAGGACGGGAGTCCCAGTTCGTTTCGTTTTTCCTGGGATGCCAACGGGCTCTACGGGCTGGCGCTCCTCGAGGATGCCGAGATCGTTCCGGACCCGAAAGCCCCCTGGCGTGCCGATAGTGTCCACCTCTTTGTCGAAAAGGACTTTAAGAGAAGCCTGAAGGAGGAGAAGAATCCCAACGCTTCTATTATCATCTTCAGTCCGGGAACGGAGGGCGAACAAGGCGCGGCCGCGGTGGTGTGCTGGGAGGCCGGCAAGGAGAAGAAGCCGGCCATTTCAGTGCTTTGGAAAAAGACCGACCGTGGGTACCTCATGGAGTTTCACCTGCCAGCGGACATGCTGGCGCCGGCCCGCATGGAGGGGGGGACGGTGATGGGTTTCAACTTCGCTCATGGTGACAATGGAAACATCAAGGAATGTTTCCAATCCGAATGGGAGTGGCACTCGCCTTTCTGTTGGGGGGCAATTCGTCTGACGGAATAGGGTGAATCATGAAGCAATCGGTTGAGGCGTCGCTGCGGACATTTACCGGCGCCGATGAGCACGTCGTCGTGGACCTGTGGAATGCCACCTACACGCGGGATCCGATCTCAGCCAAGCGGTTCAAGCGCCAGACGCTCGGTGACCCTAACTTTTCACCCGAGGGCTGCTGGCTGGTGGAAGTTGATGGGAAAGTCGCGGGGTTTGCCGTGGCGGTGGCGCCCGGCGTTCAGCACGTGTTCGCCCGGCCTGCCGGGGTGGGACGCATCACGGCGCTGGGGGTGCTGCCGTCACACCAGCGCCGCGGACTGGGGACCATCTTGCTTGAGCGTGCGCTGAGCTTTCTTAAAGAACGGGACTGTCGCCGGGTCGTGGTGGCTGCGCATGAATATTACGTCGCTGGGATAGACCGGGATGCCTATCCTGGCGGGCTGGCGTTTCTTACGTCGAAGGGATTTGCCGAGGTGGGAGACGCGGTGGCGATGGGGCGCATGTTGTACGATCTGGACTGGCCCCAGAAGGTTCGGGAGGGCGAAGCCGCCCTAAGCCGGGAAGGGGTGGTGGTGAAGTATGTCGAGCCGCAGGACCGTGAGGTCGTGAAGGGATTTTTCCAGGCCGAGTTTGCCACCTGGGTGGAGTTCTACCAGCGCAAACTGGATGACGGGGACGAGCTGGATGACATCGTCATCGCCAAGCGGGGAGATCAGGTCTTGGGGTACTGCCAGCGGCTGGAGGCGGACCATGTCGGCCCGTTCGGGGTGGCCGAGGCCTGGCGCAACCGAGGGATCGGCGGCGTCATGCTGTACCGGCTGCTGGAACGGATGCAACAGAAGGGCTACCGGTTCGCCTGGTTCGGCGAAACCGGCCGGGCGCAGCCGTATTACGAGCGCGCGGGGTTCAAGCTGACGAGGCGGTACGCCGTGATGGCAAAGGAACTTTAGGTCCTGATGGCGGAGGGGAAACGAGGCATGAGTGAATATGTTCCAAGTCTGCTGGCTGTCGGCGCGCACACGGGGGATGTCGAGGTCACGATGGGGGCGATCATAGCTGTGCACACGAACGCCGGCGCCAAGGCGACGATCTGCCACCTCACGCTTGGCGAGGGGGGACACCGGACGAAGAGCCCCGAAGCGTACGCTCCGCAAAGAAGGAAAGAGGCGGAGGCCTCGGCCAGGATCCTCGGCGCCGATCTGGTCGTTTTTCCGTATGTGGACCTGGGGTTTTCCGGAGGTCCGGAAGTGGTCCAGAAGCTCGTCGAATTGATCCGGCAGTGCCGGCCGGAGGTGGTGCTCGGCCACTGGCCCGGAAGTTTTCACGAAGGTCACTCCCATGCCGCCACGTGCACACTACAGGCTGTGGCGAGGGCGGCCGATGCCCGCCTGAAGACGGACGCGCCGCCGCATCGCGTCCGGACGGTCTATTGCCCGGAGAACTGGGAGGATCCCTTTCACTTCGTGCCGGAGTTCTATGTGGATGTCTCCGCGGTCATGGACATCTGGGAGCGCTCGTGCCGGGAGCACGAACTTTTCCGGGGCGGGGCCTCTCCGTTCAGGTATCTGGATTATTACAAAGGCGCGATGGCCAGCCACGGCGCGGTGGCCGGATGCGCCTATGCGGTCGCCATCGCCGCCCCGCCCGTCTTTGCCCCGCGCCTGGTCAAGCATCTCCCTTGAAAATACGCCTCGCGTTCATTGGGGCCGGGGGAGTCAATTTTGGGAGTCATGAAGGACCGTGGAATCATGCCAAACGTTTGGTGACCCAGCAAGGAGTGGAGGTGGTTGCCATCGCTGATCCGGTGCCGGGATTGGCGGCGCGACGGGTCACGGAATGGTCTCGCCACCCACAGTTCGCTCGCACCAAGCCCTATACCGACTGGCTGGCGATGTTGAAGGAGGCAAAGCCTGGCGCGGTCATCATTGGAGTTCCACCCGCCGCGCACGGAGGAGGGAAGCCCCAGAATAATATCGAACGGGTGTGTGCAAAGTTGGGCGTCGCGATGTTCATTGAAAAGCCTCTGAGTTGCCTGCCGCTGTCTGAGGTGGAGAAGACCGCCGAAGTCGTGCGCAAATCGGGGGTCATCACCAGCGTGGGTTACATGATGCGTTACTCCAAGGTGATGAACTTTGCCAAGGAAAGACTGGCTGAATTAGCGATCAAGCCACGACACATTATCTTGCGTTACGCCTGTGCCTACACCGAGATTCGAAAACGGGAGTGGTGGGACGTGGCCCAGTCTGGGGGTCCCATCATTGAACAAGCCACCCACTTTGTGGACGTGGCGCGTTATGTGGGCGGCGAAGTCAACCTGAAATCCGTCAGGGCCATTGCCTTGGGATCGGAGTTGCCGTTGGCGAATGTCCCGATAGGTCCTGACGGGAGAGGAGTCGAGGCTGGAGTCCCAGCCTTACGGCGCATTCCCCGCATGACCAGCGCCCACTGGACTTTTGCCGGCGGCTGCCTTGGCACGTTGACCCATGGAATTTTTCTTCATCGCACCCGTTTTGAAACAGATATCGACATTTGGGGCGAGGGTACTCATCTGCATGTTGCGGACCCCTATCACGACATGAAGGTTCGGATCCGGCGTCCGCATCGCGAGGACTATGAGCACTTTGAGTTTAAGGGAGACGATCCATACTGGACCGAACTGGATGTTTTTCTGCGGGCTTCTGCCAACCGTGATTCAAGAGAGATCCGATCTCCCTATGAGGATGCGTTCAAGACTTACGCGTTAACCTGGACCATTGCCCGAAAAGCTTTCGCTTAAAAGATCACCGTCAAGTTGGTGGAGCGGCCTTCAGGCGGCTACCAGGGATCCAATCCTAGAAGTTTCTGTCCCAGGGGTGTCAGCTCGGCGGTGGTGCCGTGCGTCTGCTCCAGCTTGCGGGGATCGCCCGGAAAGGGCCGCAGGGGCGGGTGGAGCCGCTCCCTCCAGAGGCGGATCCGGTCCTGGCGTGCTTGCCCGTCGTCCTTCGCCGGCGACATGGAGATGTACTGGCAGAGCCTGAGGCGGTTCGAGGTATTCTTGCCGCTTCCATGCGGCAGGGCTTTGTGCCAGATGAGCAGATCACCCGCTTTGCCCGGTATCGTCTTGACGGGGTAGGTCTCCCAGTCGGCCCCATGCAGTCCTCCTCGTCCGGTCTGGACCTTTGCCCATTCCTCGCTGCGCTTGTGCCAGCCGGGCAGGCAGTGGAACCCGCCCATGTCCTCGGTGGTATCCGTCAGGTACAGAACTCCCTGCACGCCGAAGGGAATGGGCAGCCTGGAAGCGTCGGCGTCAATGTGCAAGAAACCCTTGTGATTCCACTTGGGATGGTCGGGATGCTGGGGAGGTTTGTACCCGACCCGGTCCATGCTCACCCAGAGCTTTTCAGTTTTCCAGATTTCAGAGAACACTTGGTGGAGCCTGGGGTGCTGGCGGTTGTCCCACAGGGCCTGGTGTTGGTACAGCTCCAGGACGCCTGAGCCGTTGCCGTACGCGTTGTACCAGTCGTTGGGGTTCGTCATGTCAATGTTGGTGAACCAGCCGATTGCGTCAATGACCGCCTGGCGGTTTTTTAGCGGCACGGCGTCGTGCACCACCACGTAGCCGTTTTCCTCGAAAAAGTCCAAATCTCGCTGGGTTAGGATGGGCATCGGTCAATATTGAAGCATATTTCCCTGCGTGGCGGTTATAATCGGTCGTCAGATGAGCGGTAATCCGAGCATCGTGTTCAAGGCCCCGCGGGAGGTGGTCGTGGAGGATCACGACCGGCCCCGCCCTGGCGAGGGTGAGGTGCTGATCCAGACCAGGCGAAGCCTGATTAGCTCTGGAACTGAATTGACGGTTTTAAGCGGCGAGTTTCCCCCGCAATCCTATTGGGCGCAATACGGGAAGTATCCCTTTGCGGCAGGGTACGCCAATGTCGGCGTGGTGGTCGAACTTGGCAAAGGGGTGGATCCCGTCTGGAGAGGCCGGCGGGTGGCCTCCTTTTCGAATCATGCCGCCTTTGTCTCGGTTGCCGTTTCGGAACTGTACGAGATTCCACAGGCCATTCCCGACGAGCAAGCCACGTTCTTTGCGATCGCGCTGATCGTGATGAACGGGGTGCGCCGGGCACGCTTGAGCTGGGGAGAGGCGGTGGCGGTGTATGGCCTCGGGCTCCTGGGCCAGTTCTGCGTGCGCTGTTGCGCGCTCTCCGGCGCGAGGCCGGTCATGGGGATTGATGTGGCTCCGGCTCGCATCAAGCTTCTTCCCCAGACCTCCGCCATTGTCCCGCTGAATTCTTCCGAAACGGATGTCGTCGCCCGGGTGCGCGAGCTGACCCAGGAGCGGATGGCCGATGTGGTCTTTGAGGTGACCGGAAACCAGAACCTGATCCCGGGGGAATTTGCCATTCTGAAAAAGCAGGGGCGGTTCGTGGTTTTGAGCAGCCCCCGGGGACCGAGCTCGTTCGATTTTCACGATCTGTCCAATGCTCCCAGCACCACGATCATCGGAGCGCACCAGATGTCCCATCCGCTGTACGAGACGCCCGACAATCCCTGGACCAAAGAGCGGAACGTGGAGTTGTTTTTCGATCTCGTAACCCATGGCGAGATCCAGCTCGCCCCCCTGATCAGCCATCGTGTTTCTTTCTCCGAGGCTCCTGCCATGTATCATCAACTGCTCAAGGACCGTTCCCAGGCCATGGGCGCGATCATTCAGTGGGACTGATCCGTGACGTCAAAGTTTTCCTAACCGCCCCGGCGGGCATCAACCTGGTCGTGGTCAAGGTGGAGACCTCGGAGGCGGGCCTGTACGGGCTGGGCTGTGCCACCTTCAGCCAGCGTTACCTGGCGGTCCAAACCTTCGTAGAGGAACACCTCCGCCCCCTGCTCCTGGGGCGGGATGTGGACCGGATCGAGGAGCTCTGGCAGCTCATGACCCTGCACGGCTACTGGAGGAACGGACCGGTGGTGAACAACGCCGTCTCCGGGGTGGACATGGCCCTGTGGGACATCAAGGCCAAGAGGGCCAACATGCCCCTCTATCAGCTTATGGGCGGAAAGTGCCGCGAGGCGGCGGCCATCTACCGTCATGCCGATGGAAGAGACCTTCGGGAGTTGGAAGACCGGGTGCGGGCGTACATAGATGAAGGGATATGTCATGTCCGGGTCCAGGCTCAGGGCTACGGTGGCGCCCCGGCCCAGGCGGCCAGGCCCGAGGGGGCCCAGCCTGGGGCCTACTATGACCCCCGGAGCTACACCCGAACGGCCTTCGAGGCCCTCAGCCACATCCGCAAAACGCTGGGGGATCGGGTGGAGATCCTGCACGATGTCCACGAACGGCTGAAGCCGGCCCAAGCTGTGGAGTTCGCCAAGAAGGTGGAGCCCCTGGCCTTGTTCTTTCTCGAGGACCTTCTCGCCCCCGAGGATAACGATTGGTTCGCCAACGTCCGTCAAGTCTGCGCCACACCCCTGGCCATGGGCGAGCTGTTCGTCAACCCCCGGGAGTGGGTCCCGCTTGTCACCCAAAGGCACATTGACTTCCTGCGCATGCACCTCAGCGAGATCGGCGGGTTGACCCCGGCCCGGAAGGCGGCGGTGCTGGGGGAGCTTCACGGGGTGCGGACAGCCTGGCATGGACCACCGGACCTCTCTCCTGTAGGTCAGGCAGCCAACCTGCACCTGGACTTGGTTTCCCCCAATTTCGGTATTCAAGAGTTCAGCCCGTTCAATGAGGCTATGCGGGAAGTCTTTCCTGGCTGTCCTGAGCTGCGAAAGGGCTACCTCTACCCCAACGACAAGCCTGGCCTGGGGGTGGACCTGGATGAAAAGGCCGCGGCCCGGTTTCCCCCCGATCCCAAATTGGATGTCTGGCCCTGGATCCAAGCGAGGCTGCCGGATGGAAGCCTCACCCGGCCCTAAACTATCGAAGTAATTGGGTGGCTCTGACTCAGGCATATGGGACCAAATATGGGACAAAGATTTGGGGCGGATGGAAATTGGTTCGACTCACAATACCTGGCCCAAACTTCTTACGTCACTGCACGAGTTGCAGTTAGGGCGAACTCACGGCGGCACAAACTGGCCACTGACGCGGGGGATGGTAAAATGATTATGAAAATGGAAACTACTTTAGGACCGACAAGTAACAAAATTGGTGACCCACCACCGCGAGGTGGTGATAAGGTCGAGCAGGATTGGTGGCCGCGGATCGGCCCTCACTTTCCTTTCTATGAGACTGTGTGGTCAGGCCTAATATGGCTCTTGACAAGGCGGCCGTACTCGATAAAGCTCAGGACCGATATTGCGCCTAAGTGGGCGGCACGGGCGGAGTGCCATTATTCAATGTTCGTGAATCTTGCCGACGCCTGTAAGAAACTCGATGATCTTCCTCGGTCACTGATGGGCGCGGTCGAAGTCTATTCTCCGCTTGTGGCGGCGCTCAATAACGCGTACGGGTTCCTCAAGAAGATGGATATTGACCACCGAGTGGCGCAGGGGATCCCTGGAATGAACGAAGCGTGGCGGAAATTTGAGGCCCTCGGGGAACGGCTGGCGGCTGTCCGTAATCCTGCTCACCACGAAGCGCTTAAGGCTCGTGTCCGAGCTCCAGATGGTCGGATCCTGATGTTGAGGAGCAACGCGGCGGTTCAAGGGCGTTATCCCAACACGGCGGCTATTGAAGCTGCGGCGCTCAACCCGGAATCCTGTGCTCGGGATTTCTGTGAGGAAGGGCAGCAGGCCAGGGAAGACATCCAGGAGACGCTCGTCACGTTGAACGGCCTTTGGGAAACTGCATGGAAGATCTGTGGGACCGGCTGGCGGACGTTGTTGGAGGCGGAGGTCTCGCCTTTTAGACCCGAGTTGGTGCCCTCAGCGTTCGCACCAGGATTCACGTCTCCTAGAGAGTTTGGCTTGAGTGCGGTTATACCCTCCACCACGAGCATAGTAGCCTCTGTGTCACTCGACGTCGGCGTTACCTACACATCCACTCTCTACCCTTCTTCTTGAGTCTAAAAAAAGCGCGACGTGCACGCTTAGATCGAAGTTCACGCAGGGATCCATCCAACTGCGGAGTGCTTCGTTGTTTCCCTAAGTAAGGGAGACACTGGCGTTGACTTTGACGGAGTCGCTGGCGAGCACAGTTTTTTACGGGAACCCTGGCCCATATTCGTTGACGCTGTTAACGCCTTAGGACCTACGCCTAATCTCTACCAAGTCAGCTTTTTCTTCTGTAGTGGGATAC
Source organism: uncultured bacterium (assembly GCA_964587525.1). Lineage (GTDB taxonomy): Bacteria > Oederibacteriota > CAKKQC01 > CAKKQC01 > CAKKQC01 > CAZPLZ01. The sequence goes on from CAZPLZ010000009.1 coordinate 31,605, forward strand.
ACATACCATACCTGTGCAAAGGACTGGGGGATTCTTAGGTGTCCCAGAATTTCCCTGATTTCCTCCGGAGTGTGAGGGACGATGTCAGCTTGTAATATTAACCACAGTTTTTCGACATCCACGTATGATTTCTTGACCTTTTTGTCTATGACATTCTGCAGCGTTCTGGCAACTTCTGGAACACTTCTGGCGAAGGTTGCAACCACCTCACAGCTATTTCCATCCTCAACGAAATTGCAAGATATGTCACTCACTGGTGTACCCACTAATAAAGCCAAGTCCTCAGCACAGAACTCATAATTTCCACGCGGCTGGTTACGTACAGGAATTCTTTTCTCGATCAGGGCCTCGACCCTTTTAACCCATTCATCAGCCTCGTTCTTACTCTGAGGTGGGTTCAGGACAATAAGATCGAATTCACATTTGGAATAGCCTGAACTTGTCAACCTTGATCTAAGAGTTGTTTCAAGATAGTTCTCAAGACTCTTGCCTCTCCTTCGTTCTTCTGTCGTGCTCAAACACAACTGAAGCCCTCTGCGATTTTTCGGATCTGATATTGAGACCAAATAGGCATCTGCGGAGTCATTTTCTGAAAGGGCAGGATGGACTTCGTAGTCCGTACCATTAAGCACGTTATAGGAGCGAGCAAAAACTCTGGCGATCCATGCTTCCCTCTCAGATTTTGACATCGCGCATCTCTTTGGCCTAATACGGGTGTGAACTCTTGACGATTTCTTTGAACGAACTCATGGGTTCTATTTTATCTGCCCTGGAAAGCTTGAATGAGATGTCTCTATGACACTCGCCGTGACTTGACGCCACCGGTGCCGGTGTTCCTTGGTGAGGCCCGCGTTGTCGATGGTGCTTTATAATGCTGGCTTATGAGTCCTCGATCTCCCGCTGGTTGGCTCAATTTGGGGTAGGGCCGCCCAACAGGCATCTTTTGGCAAGGTGAAAGTCGTGGGTTCGATCCCCGGATTACCCGGTATGCGAACCACGCAAGCCTAGCCCAGCCTGAGATTTTCTTCCGCATCACCCATACATATCAGCCTGGAGGGCCGGGACGGTGCCCCCAACTATCGGGAGCAGACCGTGGAAATCGCCCTGGGGCCCAAGGGGGCCTTCGAGAACGGCAACATCGGTGTCCTGAAGCGCAGGATACCCACCGACCAGGTAGTGAGTGCCATCTCAGCCCTCAGGGGCAAGCCCAAGCCGCCGAAGGTACCTCAACCGCCCCGGGTGGCCGAGCTCCTCCGGAAAGCCATCA
>CAZPLZ010000010.1:0-32532 GCA_964587525.1 uncultured bacterium
CGTCGGTGGTGCAGGTGTCAAGTGGGACGCGGTACGTGTGGAGTGGGACAGGGCTGGTGCTGGGGCCGGGGGTGAGCTACACGTTCACGCTGACGGGATTTGCGGGCGTGGTGGACGTACCCACGCTGGTGAGCAACACGGCGTACATCGGCGCGGCCAGCGCGTGTACCACCACGACTCAGATCACGAACCAGACTGACTTTATCCTCCAGCCACCTTTGCTAGACATCTTGGTGGTCAAGCAACAGGTAACGACGGGCAGGATAGGTGAGCTGGTGACCTACCAGATCGTGATAACAAACACAGGGATCGTGACGGTGGAGGAGCTGGTGGTGGTGGACACGGTGTCGCCGGTAATCGTGGGGGTGACAACGGACCAGCCGGCGATCATCGGGACGCCGGTAGTGACACAGGTGGCGGGGGCTGGGACGCAATACAAGTGGAGCCAGACGGGCTTGAGCTTCAGTCCGGGGACGAGCTTCACGTTCACGATCACGGGGCGTGTGGGGCTGGTGTGCGGACCGACGGCAGTATCGAACACAGCATATATTGAGGCAAGCACGTCGTCCGGTGCGATCCTAATGCTCACGAATGCGGTAGGTATGGAAGTGCAGCCGCCAGTGGCGGGGATCACGGTGGTAAAGACGCAGACGCCGATGAGTCCGGGGCCCGGGGCGGCGGTGACGTACCGGATTGTGGTGACGAACGTGGGGGTGGCAACGGTGACCAATCTGTTCGTGAATGACAAGTTGGCACCGGCGGTGACGTCGGTGACGACGGACCAGCCAGCGGTGATGGGGGCACCGTTAGTGACGCAGGTCCTGGGGGGGACGCGGTACGAGTGGAGCGGGAGCGGGTTAACCATGGCGCCGGGGACGAGCTTCACATTCACGGTGACGGGGACGGTGGGGGTGGTATGTGTCCCGACGACGGTGTCGAACACGGCGTACATTAGTGCGGGTAACGCATGCGGGACGACGGTGATGCTCACGAACCAGTCTGGGTTCTCCCTGGGCACCCTCCTGGGGCTGGCCATTGTGAAGACGAAGACGCCGGCGAATCCGGGAGCAGGGTCAGTGGTGACGTACCACATTGTGGTGACGAACACGGGCGAGGCGACGATCGATAACCTGGTGGTGGTGGACACGATCTCGCCGATGGTGACGGGGGTAGCGACCGCCCAGCCTGGAGTGTTTGGAGCTCCACAGGTGACACAGGTAGCCAGTGGGACGCGGTACGTGTGGAGCGGGAGCGGATTGACCATGGCGCCGGGGCAGAGCTTCACGTTCACGGTGACGGGGACGGTGAGGGTGGTATGTGTCCCAACGGCGGTGTCGAACAAGGCATACGTCGTGACGAACGGTGCGTGTATGAGTAGCACACGGTTGTTCTCAGACGCGGTGGGCTTCACGCTGCCAGGGCTGAGCCTTGTGGTAGAGAAAACACAGGCACCGGTGAATCCAGGCATCGGGGCCTCGGTGATGTACCGCATTGTGGTGACGAACACGGGCGGAGTGACGATCGATAACCTGGTGGTGATGGACACGGTGTCGCCGGTGGTGACAGGGGTAGCGACCGACCAGCCTGGAGTGTTTGGAGCTCCACAGGTGGCACAGGTAGCCAGTGGGACGCGGTACGTGTGGAGCGGGGGAGGGTTGACCATGAGGCCGGGGCAGAGCTTCACGTTCACGGTGGCGGGGACGGTGGGGGTGGTATGTGTCCCGACGACGGTGTCAAACACAGCCTTCGTGGTGGCGGCCTCTGTGACGGGGTGCAGCGCCACGGTGTTAATTGGTGGTACGACGGGATTCGTGGTGCAACCGGTGGTGATGGGGATCGCAGTTGTGAAGACACAGACTCCGGCAACTCCGGGAGTGGGAGCAGTGGTGACGTATCGCATTGTGGTGACGAACACGGGCTCAGCGACAATCGAGAACCTGACGGTGGTGGACACGCTCTCGCCAGTGGTGACGGGGGTGACGACGGCTGAGCCGGGGGTGATGGGGGCGTCTTCCGTGACGCAGGTGGCCAGTGGGACTCGGTACGGGTGGAGTGGGAGCGGGCTGACCATGACGTCAGGGATGAGCTTCACGTTCACGATCACGGGGCGTGTGGGGCTGGTGTGCGCGCCGATAGCGGTGAGTAACGCGGCACACGTGGTGGCGAGCGGCGTGTGTATGAGCAGCACGCGGCTATTCTCGAACGCAGTGGGCTTCGCGCTACGGGGGCTGAGTATTGCAGTCGTGAAGTTACAGGCGCCAGAGAGCCCTGGAACCGGGGGGGCTGTGACCTACCGGGTGGTGGTAACGAACACGGGTTCAGCGACGATCGAAAGCTTGACGGTGGTGGACACGATCTCACCCGTGGTGACGGCGGTGACGACGAACCAGCCGGTAGGCTTTGCTGTACCTTCTGTGACACAGGTGGCCAGTGGGACTCGGTACGAGTGGAGCGGGAGCGGGTTGACCATGGCGCCGGGGGCGAGCTTCACGTTCACGGTAACGGGAACGGTGGGAGTGGGGTGTGGACCGCTGACGGTATCGAACAGGGCATATGTCGTCGCGAGCGATGTGTGTATGAGCAGTACGCGTCAACTTACAAACACAGTGAGCTTCTCATTGCCTGAACTGGGGATTGCAGTGGTGAAGAGGCAAATCCCGGCGACCCCGGTGACGGGGGCGACGGTGACGTATCAGGTCGTGGTGACGAACAGCGGTACGGCGACGGTGACGGAGCTTTTGGTGGTGGACACGATCTCACCGGCGGTGACGGGGGTGACGACGGACCAGCCGGTGGTGCTTGGTGCGCCGGTGGTGACGCAGGTAGGGAGTGGGACGCGGTATGTGTGGTCTGGGACGGGGCTGTTAATGTCACCAGGGACGAGCTTCACGTTCACGGTGACGGGGACGGTAGGGGTGGTATGTGTACCCACCACGGTGTCGAACACGGCGTACATCAGCGCGGCCAGTGCCTGCAGTACAAGCCCCACGTGGATGATCACAGATGTGACAAGTTTCGAGGCGCTTCCGCCATTGCCGAATTTGGATTTGAGCAAGAGATTCACAACGCCAGAGAGTGGATTCATATTGGGGACCTCAGCGCTGCCTGTGGGGAGCGACATCAGTTACATCGTCACGGCGGTGAACAATGCATCAGGGTTGAGCAGCGCGACGGCTTACGGCGTCCAGATTATAGACACCTTGCCGACTGCCAGCATGAAGATTAGGGAAATCAACCTGCCAGCCGGCTGGGTGATTGTGGATTCTCGCTCTGGCACAGGTGGCGCGACGGACCAGGTGGTCTTAACGTTGAGCAAGACCGGTGGTTCGAATATGGCACCGGGTGAGTCGATGACCTTCACGGTGGACGCCAAGATTAACGATGTGGGTGGCGCACCCAGCGTGTACAACTCGGCGCACGCTACCTACACTAATGATTGTGGCGTCATGCTGCTGGCTGAGTCAGGCCAGGTGGAGATTCGCATCGCACCGCCAGTCATTATAGTCGTGAAGATCTACAACGCTGCGGGCGAGCTGGTGAAGTCGTATGATCCCGTCTGGGTGGCCAAGGTGCCGGCCTCATTCCGGTTCACGTACTCAGCGTGCGGCAGCGCGCCCATGGTGGCGGATCTGTCACTGCCCTTCTCTCCGGACAATGACTGCATCAACGATATTGTGCTGTTCACTTTCGACGATCTGCTGGACCAGAATGATCAGCCACACCGTGGATTGGGTTGGGACGGCAAGAATGACCAGGGCCAGTATGTGCAAAACGGCGGGTACATTGTGGTGGTCGAGTCTGTGGATTTGCGGACCGGAACCCCGGAGGTTCTGTCCAGGACCATCACGGTCTCCGCGAACCGAACCGGGGTCATAGCGCGGATCTTCAATGCAACTGGCGAAGAAGTCGCAGTACTGGATACGGCTAACCTGAGGGCCAGTGTGGCCAACATCAAGATCGAGCCCAATCTGTTCGAGCCGGTGCTGGATCCGGACCCGGACACCGGCAGAGGTGTGGTCTATATCAAGCTCTTTGATGGTGCCGGCAACCTGCTAGACACCCTTGAGTGGTCTGGCCGGACCTGCCCGGATGCTAAGGACCACATCTGCCCAGATCATAAGACTGGCTTGATCGTCAACAACGGTGTCTATCTCGTGCAGGTGACTTCCGGTGGCAACGACGATCAGATGACCATAACGGGTACCCTGACGGTGTCACACGGTGTTTTGAAGATGATCACCGAGGTGTGGCTGGTACCTAACCCGGTCTCGCATGTGAAGCTGGCGGACGATCCCTTCGCGCGAGTGTGGATTACGTATCAGGTGATAGCCGAGGTGGCAGACCTCCACGTGAAGATCTACAACTTGGCGGGCGAACTCGTGAACAAATATGAGACTGCGGATCTGGTGAATCCGGGTGGCCGCGGTTACCACCCAAGGGCGGATCCGTTCGGGGACAGGCCGGGCAGTGGCGCCTGCATGAGCCCGACGGGCATGTGTGGAACGTTCGTCTGGGACGGCAGGAACTCGCAGAGCACCTTAGTTGCCACAGGGCTGTACGTGGTTGTGATTGAGGTCTTCGATCGGTCGGGTAACAGACAGCGGGAGGTCGTGAAGATTGCGGTCAACTGAAGTGTTGCGGGCCTTACATTCATCAGCTTTTGCGGAAAGCGCCTTGACTTTTCATGGAAGGGGAGGGTAGATTAAAAACCGCCTCAAAATAAAGTCAAAAGAGGGCTTACACGGCCATGGAAAGTATAGATGTACGGCAGCTCGGGCCGGAGGGTACGGAATTTCACTGGAACGAGCCTGCCACGATGTTGGGGCTGGACTCGGAGTCGGAATTTCAATTCCCTGTTGTGATTGACGTTAAGGCGCAACGCATCGGTACCCGAGTGGTGGTGACAGGAACGGTGGGATGCCGCGTCAGCCTTCGGTGTTCCATGTGCTTGGAGCCGTGTGAGGAAGATATACAGGCGGAGGTAGCCATTGAGTTGTTGGAAGGGCCCCAGCCGCGGAAGAGAGAGGATGTCGTTCAGGACGAAGATGCGGATGTCAGTTACTACACGGTGCCCTTCATTGACCTGAGCGACGACCTTCGTCAGATTCTGCTGGTCGCAGCACCTGCGTATCCTGTGTGCCGGCAAGACTGCCAGGGGCTCTGCCCTGCCTGCGGTGCCAACCGGAACACGGTGCCATGCGGGTGCCAACCTGCGTCTCCGGCGCGAGGCCATATGGCCAAGGCGAAGCCGTTCGAGGCGCTGGGATCACTGCTGCAAAAGGAGCTCAAAGGTCATGGCTAATCCCAAACGACGGTTTTCAAAGTCGCGTACTGCCAAGCGCCGTTCCATCCTGTGGCGGATCTCGGCTCCCACCACGAATCTGTGTTCCCGCTGTCGCCAGCCCAAGCAGCCGCACCGGATCTGTCACAACTGTGGATATTATGCCGGGAGGCAAGTGCTCGCCGTCGGCGAATAACCCGCCCGAACACGCTCTAAAGAACAGAAGATGAAAATAGCCGTTGATGCGATGGGAGGGGACAACGCTCCGCGCGATGTCGTGGAGGGGGTCATCCAATCCGTCCGGGAACGTAAGAGTCAGGTTATCCTCGTCGGCGACCAGTTCCGGGTGCGCGAGGCTATACAGAACTCGGCCAACGGCGCCCGGCTGAATGCGGTGAGCTTACACCATGCTTCACAGATTATCGCGATGGAGGAGTCGCCGGTCACCGCGGTGAAGATCAAGAAGGATTCGTCCATCGTGGTCTCCATCCGGCTGCTCAAGGAGCAGCAAGTCGCCGCGATGGTGTCAGCCGGCAACACCGGCGCCTGTATGGCGGCAGCCCTGATGATGCTCGGTCGGCTGGAGGGGGTCCAGCGACCGGCGATCGCCGTGCCGATCCCGCACGCGCATGGCACCGCCGTGGTGATCGACGCGGGTGCCAACGTGGACTGCCACCCGTCGCATCTGTTGCAGTTCGCCGTGATGGGCGAGGTGTACACCGAGCAGATTCACGGCATCCGGCGTCCACGGGTCGGTCTGCTGAATGTGGGTGAAGAGAGAGGCAAGGGCACCAAGGCGGTTCAGGAGGCCTACGGGCTGCTGCGTCAGGCGAATCTGAATTTCATCGGGAACGTGGAAGGGCGGGATATCGTTAACGGTCGCGTGGATGTCATTGTGTGTGACGGCTTTGTGGGGAACATCGTGCTGAAGCTTGCCGAGGGGATGGCTCAAGCCCTCCTCGACCTGCTCAAGGATGGGTACCGCCGGGGGGGGCTGTCGGCGAAGTTGGGTGCGAAGCTGAGCCGGCCGGTGTTTCGTGGGCTTAAGGCGCACATCGACCCCGCGGAGTACGGGGGCGCGCCGCTTCTAGGGGTGGATGGAAACTGTATCGTTGGGCATGGTACCTCTTCGCCGCTGGCGATCAACAATGCGATCGCGCTCGCCGAGCGGTTCATCGACTTGAAGGTCAATAGCCTGATCCGCGCACGGCTCCATTCCCTGCGGCTGCCCCGGAGCGGGCGAGCATGATCCGCTCCGCAGCGGTGCTCGGAACCGGCATGGCGGTCCCGCCCAAAGTGCTGACCAACGAGGATCTCTCCCGGATGGTGGAGACGACGGACGAGTGGATCGTGACGCGCACTGGCATCAAGGAACGCCACGTCGTGGATGGCCAGGTCACGTCAGACCTTGGGGCGCAAGCCGCGGCGGATGCGCTCAACAACGCCGGTCTCAAGCCCGACGAGGTGGATCTCATTATTTTGGCAACGCTGTCGCCGGATATGCTGTGTCCATCCACGGCGTGTCTGGTACAGCACAAACTTGCCGCCAAGCGGGCCGCTGCGGTGGACATCGAAGCCGCCTGCTCAGGGTTCGTGTACGGGCTGTCCCTGGCGCGGGGCGCCATTGTGAGCGGTGAGGCGGAAACGGTGCTGGTCGTGGCTGCCGAGGTCACGTCCAAGTTTGTGAACTGGAAGGACCGCTCCACGTGCGTTCTGTTCGGCGATGCTGCCGGCGCCGTGGTGATGCGCCCGTCGTACAACGGGAGGGGCGTCCTGGGAACTGTGCTTGGTGCGGACGGCGGTGGCGCATCGCTCATTGACATGCCGGCGGGTGGCAGCCAACTCCCGGCCAGCAAGGAGACGGTTGAGAACCGGCAGCATTATTTACGGGTCAAGGGGCAGGATGTGTTCAAGGCTGGGGTGCGCACGATGAGTCAGGCGGTGCGAGGCGTGTTGGAGAAGTGTGGGCTCAGGCAGGACGAGCTGGCGCTGCTCATTCCGCACCAGGCCAACCGGCGCATCATTGACGCGGTCGCCGACGCGCTGAATTTTCCCAAGGAGAAAGTCTTCGTGAATCTCGAAAAGTACGGTAATACGTCCGCTGCGACGGTGCCGGTGGCGCTGCATGAGGCGGTTCAGGCCGGCCGCCTTAAAGCCGGTGATTTGGTGTGCTTGGTGGCGTTCGGGGGCGGCCTGACCTGGGGCGCGACGGTGCTACGGTGGTGAGGCGCGTATGGCTTTAGCCATGGTGTTTCCGGGACAGGGCTCCCAAGCGGTCGGGATGGGCGTGGAGCTGGCTGCCCGGTGGCCTACGGCGGCCCGACGGTACGAAGAAGCCTCCGCGATCCTGGGGTATGACTTGCAGGAGCTGTGCGCGCAGGGCCCGAAAGAGCGTCTATCCGAGACCGATGTGGCGCAGCCTGCGCTGTACGTGGCTGGTTTTGCCACGTGGGAAGTGTTGAGTGCGGAGGGGCTCGAACCGTCGTTCGTGGCGGGCCACAGCCTGGGTGAGTACACCGCCTGTGCTGCGGCGCAGGTGTTTTCCTTCGCCGACGGGCTGCGGGCGGTGAGGGCGCGGGGGGAGGTGAGCGCCGAGGCCGCGAAGCGCCATCCCGGCGGCATGCTGGCGGTCATAGGTGCTGGAGCCAGGGACGTGGATGCCTGGGTGGCGGAGGGGGCCGCGCATGGGCCGGTCTTGGTCGCCAACCGGAACGCCCCGGATCAAGTGGTTGTCTCCGGCGCGCTGCCGGCGCTGGATACCGTGGAACGACTGGGCAAAGCGGCCAGGGTTCGTGTCGTCCGCCTGAAGGTGTCCGGTGCATTCCACTCCCCGCTGATGCAAGAAGCCGCCGAGGCCATGAGGCAGGTCCTGGCGGGCCTGAACCTGGCAGACCCGAAGTACCCCGTGGTGGGCAACGGGATGGCCCTTCCCCTCACGTCGGCCCGGCAGATCCGGGAGGAACTGGAAGCGCAATTGACTTCGTCTGTTCAGTGGGACGCGTGCGTGCGCCTGTTGTGCCGCAGCGGCGTCACCCGGATCGTGGAGTGTGGCCCAGGCCGAGTGCTGTCGGGTCTGATCAGGAAAATTGACCGGGCGGTGCAGACCTTCAGCACAGGTTCTGCGAAAGAGATTGATGAAACCCTCGCGGAAATCAAAGGTGTGGCAAGTGGAACGGCTTAAAGATAAAATCGCACTCATCACCGGCTCCACCCGCGGCATTGGGCTTGCCACTGCACGGGCGTTTGCGCGGGAAGGTGCACTGGTGGGCGTGTGTGCGCGCGATGGGGAAGCGGCCAGACAGGCAGCCAAGGCGCTGGGCCAGTTCGGAAAGGAGGGCATTCCATACACCCTGGATGTCTCCATCCATGCGGATGTGAACCGCGTGATTGAGGACTTCACGACGCGCAACGGCGGGCGGTTGGACATTCTCGTCAACAATGCTGGCATCACCCGCGACACCCTCCTGTTGCGCATGACCGACGCGCAGTGGGAGGAAGTCATCCGGATCAACCTGAACGGGACGTTTTACAGCACCAAGGCGGCCCTACGGCCGATGCTGAAACAGCGGTACGGGCGGATCATCAATTTCGCCTCGGTGTCGGCGGTTCAAGGCAATCCGGGCCAAGCCAACTACGCCGCTGCGAAGGGTGGCATCATTGCGTTCACCAAGACCGTGGCGAAGGAAGTGGCGTCTCGGAATATCACCGTCAACACCATCGCACCGGGCTTTATTAAAACTGTGTTGACGGACGCCATGATGGAGAAGGCGAGAGCCAATGTCATGGGTCAGATCCCGCTCGGCCGCTTTGGCGAGCCGGAAGATGTCGCGGGTGCCGTTGTCTATCTGGCGTCAGATGAGGCTTCGTATGTGACCGGCCAGGTCATCCAGATCGACGGTGGCCTGGCGATGTGATGGCTTGATGAGTTAACACTAACGAGTAGGCAGGAGGAGACTATGGCACTTGAGGAGAAAGTGAAAGAGATCATCGTGGACCAACTGGGGGTGGACGCGGCGAAAGTGACGCCGGCGGCCAGATTCGTAGAGGACCTCGGCGCCGATTCCCTGGACACGGTGGAACTCGTGATGGCGTTTGAGGAGGAGTTTGACATCGAGATTCCCGATGAGGATGCCGAGAAGATTCGCTCCGTGACCGAGGCCACCGACTACGTGAAGAAGAAGGTCGCGGCGAAGGGGGCCTGAGAAGGCGCATGGCGGAGGCCAAGGTGCCTCGGCGGGTGGTCATCACCGGCCTGGGGGCCATTACGCCGGTCGGTAATTCCGTGTCCGAGATGTGGAAAGCCCTGACGAAGGGTGAGTCCGGCATTGGTCCGGTCACCCACTTTGATGCCACGTCGTACCCGACGCGTCTGGCGGGTGAGGTGAAAAACTTCGAACCGCAGACGTATATGGACCGGAAGGATGCGCGGCGTGCGGACCGGTTTGCTCAGTTTGCCGTGGTGGCAGCGGTTCAGGCGTTTGCCGACGCCAATATTCAGATGAAGGAGGAGGACCCCGATCGGGTTGGCGTGATCATCGGTTCGGGTATTGGCGGGTTCAACACGTTGGAGAGCCAGCATACTACCCTTGTCCTGAAAGGTCACAGCCGGGTGAGCCCGTTCGTGATTCCCATGCTGATCATCAACATGGCGTCTGGCCTGGTGTCCATCCGCCTGGGGGCCAAAGGGCCCAACTCCTCGGTCGTGACCGCCTGCGCCTCGGGGGCCAATGCAACCGGTGACGCCTTCAAGATCGTGCAGCGCGGCGAGGCGGAGGTCATGGTCACCGGCGGGGCCGAGGCCACGGTGACCCCATTTGGGTTCGCGGGGTTCTGCAACATGGGTGCCATGTCCACGCGCAACGAGGCTGGGCCAAGCGCGGTGTGCCCCTTCGACAAGCGGCGAGACGGGTTCGTGATGGGCGAGGGCGCGGGCATCCTCATCCTGGAGTCGCTGGAGCACGCGGAAAGCCGTGGGGCGCGAATTTACGGTGAGATCATCGGTTACGGCATGTCCGGCGATGCGTATCACATGACCGCTCCCGACCCCAATGGCGATGGTGCCACGGCGGCCATGAAGCGCGCGGTAGCAGATGCAGGGATTCAGCCGGAGGAGATTGATTACATCAACGCGCATGGGACCTCCACCCAGTTAAACGACAAGACCGAGACGGTGGCGATCAAGCGGGTGTTTGGCGAGCAGGTGAGGAAGGTCGTGATTTCGTCCACGAAGTCAATGACGGGGCACATGCTGGGCGCTGCGGGGGCGATCGAAGCCATCGTTGCCACACTGGCGGTGGGAAACGATTACGTTCCGCCGACCATTAACTACGCCGAACCTGATCCCGAATGTGACTTGAATTACGTTCCCAACCAAGGCCAGAAAATGTCCGTCGAGGTGGCTATGTCAAACGCGTTTGGGTTTGGCGGGCACAACGCGGTACTGATCGTAAGAAAATGGAAGAATTCCAGCAACAACTGAAAAAATTTCTCACGAAGGAACTGGGTCTCCGGCCGGGCCGGATGGAGGTATATAGCCAAGCGTTCGTGCATCGGTCGTACGTCCACGAGCAGGACATGGCCACGTACGAGTCGAACGAACGGCTTGAGTTCCTGGGCGACTCCGTGCTCAGTCTGGCGATTAACGAATATCTCCTGACGCGCTACCCGATGTTGGAGGAGGGAGACCTCTCCAAGATGAAGGCTCAGCTTGGCAGCCGTCAGACCCTGGGCGAGGTGGCGCGCCGGATGAGGCTGACAGAGTACTTACGAATGGGGCGGGGTGAGGAGAGTTCGCGCTCGCAGAACCTTCCCTCGCTTCAAGGGAACACATTTGAAGCGCTGGTGGGAGCTCTGTACTTGGACCGTGGGTTTCAGGAGGCGGCCGAGTTTGTTATCCGATACCTCGAGCCGGAGTTTCAGAAGGATCTCGTTGGGCAGGATTATAAGAGCGTGCTCCAGGAGTACGTTCAGCGTCGTTTCCATGCGCCGCCGTTCTACCAGGTGGTGCGAGCGCATGGGCCAGAGCACCGAAAAACATTCGAGGTGATCATGAAGCTCAACGGGCGGGTGTACGGACGCGGACGCGGGCACACGAAAAAGGACGCGGAGCAGGGTGCCGCGCGTCACGCCCTACGCCGGTTTGGTTACCAGTCCCCCCAAGTGCCGCAGCCGGCCGCGGCGGCGATTGAACCGCCGCGGCGACGCTGGTTCTGGCCATTTGGCCGCCGGAAGGATCGGTTCATTTGAACTCTCTGAAAGGGCATTGGGCGCTGATCTTAGGATCCTCGAGCGGCATGGGAGCCGGGGTGGGCCGGGCGCTGGCCAAGGCTGGTGTGAACATTGCTGGCGTGCACTTTGATCGTAGGCAGGCCATGCCACAGATCGAGGCGCTTCAAAAGGAGATGGAAAGCTCCGGTTCCAAGGTTAAGTTTTTCAACACGAATGCGGCGGCGCCGGAAACCCGGCAGGCACTCTGTGAATTCCTGAAGGGAGCGACTGGCGGGGCGCCGGTCAAAGTCCTGCTGCACTCGCTCGCGTTCGGCACACTCAAGCCATTCATCGCTGACAACCCAGCGGGTGCGATTGCTCCCAAGGACATGGACATGACCCTTGACGTGATGGCGCACAGCCTCGTGTACTGGGTTCAGGACTTGGTGCGGGCTGAACTGATTGGCCAGGGGAGCCGGATTTACGCGATGACCAGTGAGGGTGGTGTGCGGGTGTGGCGTACCTACGGGGCGGTCTCAGCCGCCAAGTGCGCCCTGGAGTCGCACATCCGCCAGCTCTCGCTCGAGCTCTCCTCGCTGGGGGCCACCGCGAACGCCATCCGTGCTGGCGTGACCGACACTCCCGCGCTGAGGAGGATCCCCGAGAGCGCTCAGATGGCCGAGGGGGCCAGACGGCGAAACCCCTACGGGCGGCTCACGACGCCAGACGACATCGGGGCAGCCATCGTCAACCTGGCGGAGGACGGGACGTACTGGCTGACCGGCAACGTCATCGGCGTGGACGGCGGGGAGATGATTACAGCGTAAAGATGAAATAATCCTGTATGGCCTCGAAGTTATATATCAAGCGCCTGGAACTTTCGGGGTTCAAGTCTTTCGTTAAGGGCGCGACCTTTACCTTTGACACCGGTCTCACGGCCATCGTTGGCCCCAACGGCTGCGGAAAATCCAACATCATCGACGCCGTGCGCTGGGTGCTCGGCGAGCAGAGCGCCCGGGCGCTCCGCGGGGCCAAAATGGAAGAACTGATCTTTCACGGCAGCGAGCGTGAAAAACCTGTCGGGATGGCTGAAGTCATCCTGACGCTCGACAACGCTGAAGGCCTTTTGTCCAAACAGGGCCCGGAGGTCAGCATCACCCGGCGCCTGTACCGGTCGGGGGAGAGCGAGTACTTGATCAACAAGAGTGCGGTCCGGCTGAAGGACGTGACCGATATCATCCTCGACACTGGCATGACCACCGGTGCGTATATGATCATGGAACAGGGAAAAATCGACAGCGTCCTGATCGCGCGCCCCACCGAACGCCTGGCGCTGTTCGAAGAAGCGGCTGGTGTCATGCGCTACCAGCTTCAGAAGGAAGAGGCCCTGCGGAAACTTGAGGCGACCCAGCACAACCTCGTGCGGGTGGGAGACATCGTCCACGAGCTCAAACGCCAGCTTGACTCCCTTGAACGTCAGGCGCGGCACGCGGAGCAGTTCCAGGAGATGCGCAAGCGCGCCCAGGGACTCCGCGCCCGGCAGCGTGCGGTGGAGCTCAGCCGGGGCCAGGCGGAGCTGGTCGCGGCGGAAGAGGCGGCGAGCAGAGCCCGGTCGGAGATGGAAACGTCGCGGGAGGCGGTGAACACGCGGCAGGCGGCGCTGCGTGAGGTGCGCGAGCGCCAGGCTCAGGTGGAACGCGCTGCCCGCGAGCTTGAGCGAGCCCTGGCCACCTTGCGCGAATCGCAACTTTCCTTCCGGAGCCAGATCGAGGACTTGAAGCTTCAGTTGCTTCAACTTTCTGTGCAACAGAAGGAGCGTGAAAGCCGTCAAGCGGAAGCTTCTGCGACGCAGGAGCGGCTGGCGGGAAAAGCCGTGCGCGCCCAGCAGGAAGAGGCGCAGGACGAGTCAGAGCTGAGCCGGACCACGGCCGAGGTGGCGCAGCTCGAAGAGCAGGTCCGCAGCCTGGAGCGGTCCCTGGAGGAGTCTCGGGATGCGCTGACGGCCCGCCGTAAGGAGCTGGGGAGCCAGGCGGATCGCTTGTACCGGACCGAGGAGGCGCCTCAGGGCGATGCTGAGGCGCCGCCCGGGCCGCTGGCCGAATTCCGGGAGCACGTCCCGTCAGTGGTGTGGCCGTTGGGGAAGCTGTTCAAAGCGGAGGAGAAGTATCACGCCGCCGTGCAAGCAGCGCTGGGACCGCTTGCGGATGCCGCCGTGGTGGAAACCTGGGAGCAGGCGCACGCGCTTTTGACGGCGTGGCGCGAGCAGCGCGAGGCGCCGCTGACGCTGGTCGTGCTTGAGGCGGTGGGAGAGCCAGAGCCCCGCGGCTCTTTACCGGAAGGTGCGAGGGGATGGGCTGACGAGCTGGTGGCGGTAGCGCCCAAGCACGCGGTGCTCGCCCGTGCGCTCCTGGGCTCGGTCGCCGTCATGGAGGGTGAAGCCGGCCCCGGAAGTCCCCGGGGCCCGTTGGCGTTCACCTCGGGAGTCAAGCTGACGCCGCCTGGCATTGTCTGGTGGCCTGGCCGGCTGGCCGGGGGACGGACCGCCACGGGCACCGAACTGGCGATGCTTCTGTCCGCGGCGGTCCGGGAGCTGGGCGAGATCGAGGCGAAGATCGTGGAGAACGAGGCTGCTCTGACCGAAGCCCGGCGCCGGGAAAGCATGGCGCGGGTGGAGGGGGCCCGGATTGAGCAACGGCTCCATGGCCGCCGGGGGGAACGGGAAACGCTGGAACAGACCGTGCAGGAAGCCGCGTCCCTAGCCCAGCGGCTGCGCAGCGAACTCGAAGGCATTCATGGGGATCACCAGCGCATCCAGGAGGAGCTCAAGCGGCGAGAGGCACAATGGACGGAGGAGCAGAAGCGGCAAGATGCTCAAGCGGGCCAACTCGTGGCCGCTCAGGATCAATTGCAGCAGGTGCGGGATCAGATTGCCGCCGCCGAGCAGGAGCTGGACGAGGCCCGGGGGAAAATGGAGACATGCCAGTTGGAGCTCGTGGCCATGGAAGCGCGGTATCACGAGGCCAAATCCCGGTATGAGCTCGTGAAACACGAGTTCACCGGAGAGTTCGGCACCGAGATGGGACGGTTCGAGGAGCTGGCGGCGCAGCCGCTGACCGATGAGGAAGCCGCCCAACTAGCCCGACTGGACGCCCGGCTGGCGGACATGGAGCAGGGGGTGAACCTGCTGGCGCTTGAGGAATTCCAGAGCATGAACGAGCGGTATACCGAGTACCAGAAGCAGATCGAAGACCTCCGCAAGTCCCGCGAATCCCTCCAGCGGGCTATCTACCGGCTGGACCGGGAATCCGAGAAGCGGTTCGACAAGACCTTTGCCACCGTCCGGGAAAACTTTCACGCGATGTTCCGGCGGCTGTTCGGGGGCGGCGAGGCCGACCTGCACCTGACCGAAAGCGAGGAGGGGGAGCGCGGCATCGAAATCGAGGTCAGGCCGCCCGGCAAGCGCGCGCAGTCCATTGCGCTGCTGTCCGGAGGGGAGCGAGCGCTCGTCTCCACGTCCCTGCTGTTCTCGCTGTACATGACCAAACCCTCGCCGTTCTGCTTTTTGGACGAGCTGGATGCACCCCTGGACGACGCCAACACCGACCGGTTCATGAAGATCCTGAAGGAGTTCAGCGCGCAGACTCAGTTCGTGATGATCTCGCACAACAAGCACACCGTCGAGATGGTGGACAGTCTCTACGGCATCACGATGGAGGACCCCGGCGTCTCCAAGATCGTCTCCGTCCGCCTCAAGACTCTTCAGCCTGCACAGGCTGCGTAGCGGACGTGCCTCTGCGAACCTGGATACGGGAGCAGACAGGAGGTTAAGAACCATGCCCATTCTAAGCAGCGACCAAAAGGCACAGTGGCAGGAACAGGGCTTCCTGATTCTTCGGGGGGTCTATTCTCCGGAGGAGAGCAAGGCCCTCGCCTCTCTGGCCGAAGACCTAGCCTTGGGTCGTCGTCCCTTTCCTAAAAAACACATTGAGTTGAACGCCAAGGTCAGTGCCGGGGTTGTCCAAGCCGAGGGTCTGGCGGCGCTGCACAAGATCCATTACCCACACTTTTACAATGCGGAGTTCTTGGACCGGGTCCGCGACCCCAGGGTGGTGGACGTGGTGGAGGAGTTGCTGGGCCCTGACCTTCTGGGCATCCCCAGCCTGTTCATTTTCAAGCCGCCCCAGATTGGCATGGGTTTTCCCTGGCACCAGGACAAGGCATTCTTTGATCAGATTTTCGTGACGGAAACCACGGTGGCCACCTCACAAGCCGTGGATCCATCCACCGTGGAGAACGGCTGTCTTTGGGTCATTCCCGGTTCCCACCGGGGGGATGTCAAGGAGCATCACGAGCAGAAAGAAATCCATCAGAGCGAATACCGCGAAGCCAAGGGTGTTGACGAAGGCCGGGCCGTACCCGTGGAGATGGAGCCGGGGGATGTGCTTTTCTTTCATGGCTACTTGCTGCACAAAAGCACCGATAATCAGTCCGCCAAATTTCGTCGATGTTATGTGGCCCATTACATGAGCGCGCGGGCGCGTTACGCCAAAGAGGGCGAGGTTTGGGCGCCTCCCATCTCCATCCGAGGCCGTACGTTTGAGGGGTGCGTTCAGGCCCATGTGCAGGGGCTTTTGCCCGTGGATTCGGCATAAGGGACGTTTCCATGCCATCCGGTGGCTCGCGGCGTCTATCTCGTTCATATTGAAAGTGAAAATCTATGTTATGGAAACTTCGGGATTTCATGGATTCCTTCCTAGAGAAAGTGTTGCCATCCAATCGGCTTGACCGCGAATTGAAGGCACGGGTGATGACGCATTGCGCCATTGGTATTGCCGTATTGCTGATGTGTTTGGTCAACGGATTGGCCAAAGCTGAGACCCTAGGGCCGTCAACGGGCGCCTTGGTCATTGCTGGTGGCGGGAAGGTCGAGATTGAGAACATCTTCAGGCGCTTTGTCGAGCTCGCCGGGGGCGACGATGCGGAAATTGTTATCGTCCCGACAGCTAAATCGAGCAGCACGGCGTATGACTACGAGAATCACAAACACATAAAACTTGCGCGCGACACGTTTGGCTTGAAAAACGTGACCGTGGTGCACACGCATGACCGGCAGAAAGCCGACACGGATGATTTCGTCCGGCCGCTTCGCAAGGCCGACGGCGTCTGGTTCACCGGCGGGTCACAGTGGCGGTTGGCCGATGCCTATTTGGGAACGCTTGCGGAGAGAGAATTCAAAGCGGTGTTAGCTCGTGGGGGCGTGATCGGTGGCAGTTCCGCTGGGGCTTCGATCCAAGGTTCTTTTCTCGTGAGCGGTGGAAAAGGCCACCGCGTCTCATTTGGCGATCGTCAGCATGGCTTCGGATTCATCAGCAATTCTGCGATCGACCAGCATGTGATTGCTCGCAAGCGGCAAGACAGGCTCATCACAGTTCTCACCAATGCGGAAGGGCAGATGAGCAAAGATTTCGACTCCAAAGCACTGCTCGGCATCGGAATCGACGAAGATACGGCCATCGTCGTGCAGGGTAACGAATTCGAAGTCATCGGGAAGCCCAATGCCCGCGTGTTGGTCTATGACCATCAAACCTGGAAACCAAAAACGCCGGATCACAAGAAGTACCAAACACTATTCAAAGGCGCACGATACAATCTCGCGCAACGGAAAAAGCTCAAACCAAAAAAGAGAGTTTTGCCGCCACCGAAAGCCGGTCGTCGCACCAGCGGTTTCTATAAAGAGATCTTTATGAGCGGTGGGGTGAAACTCAGCAGTCGCAAACGGCTACCCGCGGCCGAATCCCTGGGGCTGGCCTACGAGTACTATGCCGGCAAGGACGGGGTCAAGCAAAATGAAATCATCTCGGGGAGCGCAATGGACTCCAACGGCGCCCTGTTGTATCCCGATGGTCAACCTCGATTCAGGATGATCTATGTCAACGGTGGTTCGGCGACCAGGAACGGAAAGTCGCTTGAGCACTCTGGACGTGATGTGTTGCGACGGTTCTACAAGAACGGTGGCAGTTACAGCGGCAGTTGCGCCGGGTCATTCTTAATCGGTCGGAACACTGACTCAAGACCTACGCCGCGATTCGGCTACCTACATCTTTTCCCCTTCAACACGCTTAATACGGGCATGAAAAAAGAAAGGGTCGGCCATTTCATTCCAGCCGGTTCACCATTACTTCAGTATCGGGATTTTGGAAATGATGGATACGTCGCCGACATTTATCACAACAACGGCAATTGGCTGTCCGTGAAGGAAGGTGATCATCTCAAGAGCACAGAAATCCTGGCAACCTACGACACGCCCACCAGAAAACCTGATCAAGGCGCCGCCATTTGGGCATACAAGACCAATGAGGGCACGGGGCGCATCGTCAATATCGGTTCACACCCCGAAGGCGCCCGCAGCGGTGAGCGTCTCGCGTTGACGGAAGCGTGTTTCCTGTACGCCCTGGCCGGCACCGGCCAACCGCAAGTGAAAGGAAGGCTGGAAAAGGGCGTCGTTCGAAAGATGACCAAACGTACGGTGGATGAAGAGCCGGCTTTCACCAAAATCGGCGATCGCCAGTGGCATCACTTCACCTTTGACGTGAGTCACCAAGAGCCACATGTCCAGGTCAAGCTCAGTGGTGAGCCGGGTTTCGATTTTCATCTTTACTTGAATCCGGATCCGCTCGCCCTGCCAAGCAACGCCACCTATGCAGCAACTGGATCTGGTTCGACCAAGGTGATCAACGCCCAACTCTCCCCTGGCCGGTGGTTCGCCAGCGTTGAATGTGCAACGACGGTCGTTGCGCAGCTGCACGAATCCAAAGAGTACTTCGTTTACTCTGGGAAAACAGCGATCCTGAACGGTGTGGCTTATGACATTACCATGACGTCGGCTCCGGGTGTGGATATACTTCCGTCCACGAAGCAACCGGCTGATGACCTCACCGGCCCACCGTTTGTCGCGGCCAAAGCCTGGGGCATCGCTGACGGCAAGACAGGGAAGTTGTTGTGGGGCGTCAATGAAGACTTACCCTGCAAAGTGGCCAGCACGACGAAGATCATGACTGCGGTGGTCGTTTTGGAAATGGCCAGAACAGACCCCGAAATCCTTGACGAGATCGTGACCTATTCAAAACTGGCCGACGAAACCATTGGCTCTACATCCGATATTAACGCAGGCGAAAGTCTCCGTGTTAGCGAGTGCCTGTATGGCTTAATGCTGCCGTCAGGCAATGACGCCGGCAACGCACTCGCCGAACACTTCAACGATCGCTGTCGTCCATCACAAGACGGGTCACTGCCGGAAACTATAACGGAGCTAGGCAAGATCATCGATTACACAACGCGCCGCAATTTCGTCGCAGAGATGAATCGCCGCGCAAAATATCTGGGCATGTCCAATACAATCTATCGGTCGCCCTACGGCGACGGGGGGGCAGCGCCCGACCGCACGACGACTGTACGCGATCTTTTGAAACTCGCTCGGGCGGCGCTGCAAAACCCGTTGTTCCGTAAATATGTTGCAACCAACATGCATGAAACAATGGTTCAGACTCCTGACGGACAGGCGCGTTGTGTCTCTTGGAAAAACACGAATCGGCTTTTGCGAATAGAGAGCTTTGACGGGATCAAGACCGGCACGACTAGGGCAGCCGGCGCGTGCCTCGTGTCCAGCGGGCGCCGGGGTGATGACCATCTGTTGGTCGTCGTCCTTGGCTCCACAAGGGGCGGCGGTCGCTATGTCGATAGCAAGAATCTGTATCGTTGGGCATGGCGGGAACGAGGACATCGTCCACCGCATGGGAGTCGGCACGTCAAACGAGATTAAGAATAAGGAATAAGGGGTCAAGTCTTGCCTTTTGCCTCAGGCAAGACGCAAGACCTGACCCCTTACGAGTCATAAATTTGGTCGATTGGGTGCCTTGCGCTTGGCATAAAAGTTGGCATAGTAGTTGGCATGGTCGGCTACATGGGGCTGAGGACAATAAGCGTAGGGGTATTCCGACATCGGGCTAGGGTTCGATGAAGCCCAACATCCTGCTCATCATGGTGGACGACATGGGGTATGCCGATCTCGGCTGTTACGGATCCTCGATTGAAACACCCAACCTCGACCGACTCGCGGCAAACGGCCTCCGCTACACCCAGTTTTGCAATACCGCACGCTGCTGTCCGGCTCGCGCGGCGCTCCTGACCGGTCTGTATCCCCATCAGACCGGCATGGGATGGATGACGGCCGCCAACCTTGGAACCGACGGATACACCGGGGATCTCGGCCCTCGGTGCGCAACCATTGCGGAAGCCTTGAAGCCGGTCGGCTACTCAACGTACCTGAGCGGGAAGTGGCACTTGACCTACGATTTGTACATGAAGCCCGGGGCCTCGCAGCACTCCTGGCCGTTGCAACGCGGGTTCGACCGGTATTTCGGCCTGCTCAGTGGCGGCGCCAGCTACTGGAGTCCGGACAAGCTGGTGCTGGGCAACGAGTTCATCAAACCTGGTAAGGATTTCTACCTCACCGATGCCATTACCGGCCGGGCGTGCGATTTCATCAACGAACACCATGGCGGCGGCCGGCAGGATCCCTGGTTCCTCTATCTCGCCTACACCGCGCCGCATTGGCCGCTGCACGCCCACGCCGCGGACATTGCGCGGTATCGGGGGAAGTTTCGCATGGGGTGGGACCGGTACCGCGAACAAGTGCACGCGCGGCAGATCAAACTCGGGGTAGTTCAGGAGCGGTGGGGATTGACGCCCAGGGAGAAGAACGCTCCGGCATGGGACAGCCTGTCCGGGGAGGCTCAAGACACGTTCGATCTACGGATGGCGATCTACGCAGCGCAATTGACGGCGATGGATCGCGGTGTCGGCCGCGTGGTAGAGACAATGAAAAGGAACGGGGCGCTCGACAACACGCTAGTGTTGTTCCTTTCTGACAACGGGGCCTGTGCCGAGGAAATCCACGCGAAGAGCCGAGATCCGAAGACCTTCGGGACGGCGGACTCGTTCGAATCGTACGGCCTGCCTTGGGCGAACGCCTCAGACACGCCGTTCCGACGGTTCAAGAAGTGGGTGCACGAGGGCGGGATCGCGACCCCGATGATTGCCCACTGGCCGAACGGACTGAGCGAATGCGGGAAGATCACCGAGCAGCTCGCTCACATCACCGATTTCATGCCGACGTGCCTGGAGGTGGCGGGCGCAAAATACCCGGGTGGTCTTCCGGATCCGGTCGGGAAGAGCCTCGTCCCTGCCTTTCATGGCCGTGCCTATGATCGTGGGCCGGTCCACTTCGAGCACGAGGGAAACCGGGCACTTCGGCATGGGAAATGGAAGCTAGTAGCGGAGGACATGAACGGGCCGTGGGAGCTGTATGACATGGAAGAGGATCGTTGCGAGTTGAACGATCTGGCATCCTCGAAACCGGAGAAAGCTCGCGAGATGGCGGCGGAGTGGGAGAGGCTGGCGATGGCCTATGACGTCTTCCCACTGGACGGGCGCGGCTGGTTTCAACGGATCGAAGCGGACCCGGCTATCCAGAGCAACAACTACGACTGGGGTAAAAAGTGACGAAACTTCGAAGGGGAATGGGAGCGGGCAATGGGGGCGTATTTTAATTACTTAGATGTGAACACCCAACTTAGGAAGTTGGGTGTCTTTGGGGAGGAGGGTGGGGGCTACTTCCGTTCTTTCCAGGTGCCCCGGAAAAACACCCAGCAGATAAGCCCCGCCGTGGCGAACCCGCCAACAAGATTGCCGATCCAGATGCCCCGCTCATTGAACCCGTACGTGATCGCCAGGAGATAGCCTAGGGGAATCTGGACCACGAAAAGGCCGATCCCGGTCATGATCATGGGCCAGACCGGCGCCCCGGCGCCCTGGAGCGCGCGGCTGAGTACGACTCCCCCGCTCATCGCGATGGAGCCGACCGCCATGAACCGAAAAAACTCGGTGCAGACCGCGACGAATTCTGGCTCTGAGTTGAAGATCCGGGACAGTTGGGGGGCGAAGATATAGACGGGAATGCCGCAGACCACCAAGTAAATGAGGTAGTAGAAGGCGGCGAGGAGCGCACCCTTTTCAGCCCGGGCGGGTTTTTTGGCGCCCAGGTTCTGCCCGACGAGGGTGGCGGCCGCGCCACCGAACCCGAACCCGGGGAAGAGCAGCAGGCCGAACAGCCGGCCGCCGCCGCCCAGGACGGCGAGCGCCACGGGGCTGATCATGGCGGCGATCTTGGTGATGATCAGCCCGGAGGTGCTGCGCAGCAGCATCATTATGGAGCCTGGAAATCCGATAACGAACAGTTCTTTCATGATGCGCAGGTCGGGCTTGAGCGAATCCAGGACAATGTGCGCTCCGTGGCGCCCGCGCACCAGGGCGGTGATCATGATGATTGAACCTATGGCGCGCGAAAGCACTGTGGCCAGTGCGGCTCCGGAAGCTTCGAGCCGGGGAAAGCCAGCCAAGCCAAAAATCAGCAGCGGATCGAGAATCATGTTGAGGACCATCGTGAACCCGACAATCCAGAACGGCGTCATGGTGTCGCCCGCCCCTTGGAACGTGGCGCTGCCGATAAAGACAAAAAACAGCAGGAACAATCCGCCGAACAGGATTCGAAGGTAGTCCAATCCAATCGCCAGGGTGTCGCTATCGGCGCCCAGCATCACCAGGAGCGATGGGGAAAGCAGCCACCCGATCAATCCGAAGACCACCGCGATGATGAACCCCAGATACAGAGCCTGTCCGCCGATGCGTCCGGCTCTGGCGAACTGCCGTTTTCCGTACGCCCGAGAGACTATCGCCACCGTTCCGATTCCCAACCCGGCTCCTAGAGTCATCATGAGAAAGATGATTGACCACCCCAGGGTGACAGCCGCCAGGTAGGCGGACCCCAGTCGTCCGAGGAAAATGCCATCCATGATGTCCATGGCCAGCAGAAAGGTATAGCTGCCGATGATAGGCAGGGCCAGCGAGAAAATGCCGCGGGGCAGACTGCCGCCGGTCAGTTGGGCAACCCGCGCTTGGTTGGCGCGAGCGCGATGTCTTGGCTCCATGGAGGGGGAAGAGGACATTCTTCATCCTACAGCCCTTTTCAATCATGGTGGAGCATTCTTGAACAGGCCCATGGGATATTCATGAAGGCAACGTTAGCACCGTAGTAGAACCAGGGTGATAAGCAGTGAAAATTTTCAACCGGTTCACTTCGGGGCAAATGCACGAGAGTGAAGTTCGTGGGCCTGCTGGGGCTCAGGCCCAGGACACCCAACTTAAGAGATTGAGTGTCTGGGCCGCATGCTGAGCCACAAATGATTATCTGCACAAAGCGGTAAACTTGAGCTGATGATTCGTCACCTCCGGGTAGGAGCGCTCGTCCAATCCGTTGCCTGGAACTACGGATTAGCGATTCAACGACTTAGACCTATAGATGACCAAGGGCAGACTTCATGTTCCTTCATCGACGATAAGAGATCGCGGCCTAAGTGGCTCGTAAAAGTCTGTCGTAAAACACTGCTTGGCCGTATCGCGGCGCGACAATGGGAGTGGACTGGTCGCGTTGTATCGAGCCTCGGCGCTCGTATTGACAGCGGGCACGTGTGCTCTCAATTGAAAAATAGCAACGGCGCGTATTATGGGAAATCGGGCGGCTGGAAATATCAGGTTTTCCCGTTTATCGATGGAACATCATTTGCTGATTTAGGGGAAAGGGTAACAAATCGAGAGAAGAATACATATTCGCGTATTGTTGCTGACCTTCATCGACAGCGATTCACACCAGAGCAGACGCGAGGCCTCATCGATGAAGCAGATCGTTTTCGGCTGATCATAGAAAGCGTACTGCGGAAAGTAGAACAACGAAGAGGTGGTCCAGCGAACATTCAGCGACTTTGTAGGAAGATTACCAAAATGGCTGGCGGTATAAGAGTGCAATGCCAAAGAGCGTTGCGATTTAAGCTGTTGGCTGACAAAGGCAGGTCGACTAAAGTTTTATGCCACGGCGACCTGAATCCCTGGAACATACTCCGACTAGAAGATGGAGGCCTCGGGCTTATTGATTGGGATTATCTGTGTTTGCAATGGCGCGAAAGAGATCTTCAGGGCTTTTGCACTGACAAAGATTTCAGTGAATTTGTAAGGCGCTATTTCGACCATCTAGGTAGTTCATCTGCGCGAATCAGTCTTGGTCTGTTGAAATACTATAGATGGGCTTGGGAGTTGCTTCTGGGTGCAGACAGGGTGGAGCGTATCGTGAACTATGAAGAAGGAACCGGTGAGTCATTGCGCTTTCTTTGGAAGGATTTAAACGAGCTCTGGTTTCAAGACTTTGACTACATGGAGGAATACATCAGTGGGGTTAGCGCGGATTTGTATTTTACTAAGCGGCTCATTCCATGAGACAAAGGACTTTCTTCGTGATGGAATTTCAATCTGAATGGTATGACAACAAGATTGGTTGGTGATCTCGTGCTGGAGGGTGTCTGCCCCGAATGTGTCGTGGTGGAGAGTTGCGTCGATCTGTGGGGATGTCTGTAAGAAAGGCGGCGTGGGACAATGAGGATAACACTGGTCGCGGTCTGCTAAGAACTCCTCCTGGTCATGAGCCGGAACTCCATGAGCATCTTCCCGTGAGTGCCATTCGGCGCGGAGACATGGGCGGGCCCAATCACGCGGCGATCAAACCCGGGTCCCCGCCACGCCACTGCGACGTAGTCATCCCCTGCTCCCTGCGGGTGATCCAGCTCAACGTAGTACTTCCTTCCCTTTTCAAGACGAACCGGATTTGAGCGGCCGGACTCGCCAGCCCACCACCGGGGAGTGTTTCGGCGAGAAAGGAGTTCAACCACCCGTTTCTTTCGCGCGGGGTCCTCACCGTCACTGAGCATAAGCGAGCCCGCCCGGTACTTGCCCGTCATCAGAAGCACGTAATCCCCCGACTCGGGAGGGTGAATGTATCCGGCTATCCTGACCGCATACTCTCTTCCATACGTATCCCCGCCGATGAACCCGTCAATCATGACCGACCCCGTTTCCGGCATGGGGGTCTTCTCGGCGCCCAACGCGACCGTCTTCGTTCCCGCCATCGGAAAATGGTCGCCGGTGTCGGCGATCCACTTTTCCAGGATCGACCTCAGCTCCGCCAGTTTCCCTTCCTGCTTGGGGTCTGGAGCCAGGTTGGTTGTCTCGCCGGGATCGATATCCATGTTGAAGAGCATCTCTTCATTGGTATCGAGCCGTACGTACTTGAAATCGCGTGTGCGGACGATCCGGCCGAGGCCGCCGGACCGGGGATTCTCAGGAGGTCCGTCAATGGTGCCGAGTTCCGTGATCATGAAGTCCCGGCCTGCTTGTCCATCCGGATCCTCGATCAGGGATTTCAGGTTGATGCCTTCCGTCCCGGCCGGCGGTTCGATTCCTGCATACCCGCATACGGTGGAGAAGACGTCGAGCCCGGAAACCAGATGAGAGTTGTCCACCGCTCCTGCGGGCGTCCTGTTCTTCCAGCTCACGATGAAGGGCACGGCAACCGGGTCGTCGTATGGTCCGGTCTTGTGCCGCCATTTGTGGGCAGCCGATCCTTCCCCGTGGTCCGAGGTGTAGATGATCACCGTGCTCTCCTCGAGTCCCGCTTCGCGCAGGGCATTTAGGATCAGCCCGATGTTCGTGTCCGCGTGCTCGATGTAGTGGTTGTAGGCGTCAAGATAGACTCGCCACTCCTCCTCGGTCCATTTCGCCGCCTGGGACGGCCTCCGGTCCCGGACCCACTTCGGCTCATCGTTTGGCGGCTCGTGGTTTTCGGGTAGCGGCGGCAGCAGGGAACGGTCCTCAGGAGGAACGGGCCATCCGTCTTGGTCCTTGATCTTCTCCCAGAAACAGATATCGTGCGGATTCATGATGGAAACCGCGAGGAAGAACGGCCGGTCGTGCTTGCGTTTCAAATACGCGATCGCTTCTTTCGTGACCGACTCATCCACGTCCATGCCGACGTTGTAGGCGTATAAGGGTTTGGGCTCCTTCTCCGAATACTCCTGCATGGCCCCCTGGACGTTCAGGTTCTCGTAGCCGGGAATCAGCTCGTCCGTCAGCGGATAATAGCATCCAAGATGTGTTTTCCCTACCCATGCCGTCGCGTATCCCGCCTTCCGGACCACTTGGCCGATCGTGGGCAGGTTCCAGTCCTGACCTCCCGTCCAGTTATTGTTGACGCCGGTGACGTGCGGCATCCGGCCGGTCTGGAGGCTTGCGCGCGAGGGTGCACACAGCGGGGTGGTGCAGTAGGATTTTGTAAACCGCACACCCGTGGCCGCGAGCGAATCAATCGCCGGCGTCTTCACGGTCCTGTCGCCGTAGCAGCCGGACTTTCCCATCGAGTGCTCGTCGGTGAAGATGAAGAGGATATTCGGTCGTAGGCTTTTTCCCACTGCGTCTTCCTCCAGGTGCGAGAAGCGTGATCGGGCAGCTCATGATATCACGCTCCCCGCCGAAAGGCTCGGGGGGGTGTGGTTCTCCGCGATGAGTCTGATCTGGAACAATCCCCGCGGGAAACAGTTCGAGCCGTGGCTGGACGAGGTGCGGGAGCTGGGATTCGACGGCGTCACGGGGTTCGCCGAGGACTGGGGATGGGCGGCCGAGCTGGAGGATCCGGCGGAGTGCGGCCGCTGTCTCGCGGGCCGGGGACTCGCGCTGGCGAGCCTCGACACCATGCTCACGCACGACCTCGACCGCTACCGATGGTTGTGCGACGCGATGGCGCGCATTCCGTGTCCGCACCTCGTGGTGATCGGGGGCGAGGGAACCGGTGACGCGGACGTGGCGGCGGTGGCCGAAAAGTTGAACGCGATCGGAGGGATCGCGCGGGAGCGGGGCGTCGTCACGAGCTATCACAACCGGGGACCGGGAACGGCGGCCCGCCTCGCGGACTTCGTGCGCGTCATCGAGCGGACCGACCCGGAACTGGTGGCGGTGATGCTCGATACAGGCCACGCAACGAGGGATTTCGAGGACGTAGCGGACGTCGGGCGGCGGGCCACGACG
Source organism: uncultured bacterium (assembly GCA_964587525.1). GTDB lineage: Bacteria > Oederibacteriota > CAKKQC01 > CAKKQC01 > CAKKQC01 > CAZPLZ01. The sequence continues at coordinate 26,510 of CAZPLZ010000010.1, forward strand.
TTTCTCGAGCGGTACGGATCCCGTCTCCGGTTCCTCGAGTTGAAGGACTGGAACCCGGAGACGAACCTGAACACCCCGCTGGGCGAGGGGCGCTGCGATTGGCTGGCCGTGTTCGGCCTCCTGCGCCGCCACGCCTACACCGGCTGGGTGGTGATCGAGCAGAACGGCAACGATGGGCTGAGTCGCGGGCGCGAGCCGGGCGAGTGCGCCAGAGCCAGCCTGGCGTTCGCCCGGCGTCACCTGGCGGACTGACTCCCGGTGCCGCCACGCCTGCGGATCGGGCTTGTGGGATGCGGGGGTATCGCGCACCGGCATATCGCGGGGTACCGCGCCATCGCGGGCGAGGCCGGCGAGGTGGTGGCTGGGTGCGATCCGGACGGGCCGAAGCTGCGTGAGTTTTGCGAGCGATACGGGTTGCCGCACCGGTTCGCGACCCCGGCGGACCTGATCGCCTCGGGAACGGTGGATGTCATCGCACTCTTGACGCCGCCGGCGGTGCGGGCGGAGGTCATCGTGCCCGCGGTCCGACGGGGCATCCACCTGCTCGTGGAAAAGCCGTTTGCGGAGAATCTGGCCGATGCGGAAACGTTCGTGGAGGAAGCGGAGCGAACGGGGGTGATGCTGGCCGTGAATCAACAGCTTCGGTTCATGCCGGACGTGCTGGCGTTGAAGGAAGCGCTCGACCGAGGAGAGATCGGCGAACCCCGGCTGGTGGTCCACGACCACTTCCAGGACCGGACGAAGACGGGCGGATGGCGCGCCTCGGAACGGAGGCTGGAAATCAGCATCTTTAGCATCCACTTGCTTGACCGGATTCGCTGGCTCGCCGGCCGCAAACCCATCTCAGTCACGGCCCGGACGCGGGCCCTGGATCCGACGGTGCGGGGGGAGACATTGACATGCCTCGGCATCACCTTCGAGGGAGGCGCGGTGGGCACGATGGTGTCCACCTGGCATGCGGCGGGAGTTCCCGAGTGCCGGCTCCGGGTGGACGGGACCGGGGGATCGGCGCTCTCGGAGAAGCGCAACATCTTGGAGGATGCCGCGGCGCTGACAATCCAGCGGGCGGGGAGCGAGCCGCTGACGCGGGATTGTACGCGGAAGGACGCGTTCACGCTCGCCATGGGGGAGAGCATGAAGCGCTTGCTGGAGGCGGTCCGAACCGGAGTGGCGCCGGTTCACTCCGGCCGGGACAACCTCCAGACAATGTGGATCGTGGACGCGGCATACAGGTCGGCCGAGGGGGAAGGTGAGACGGTCAGGATCTAGGATGTGCTACGACCTAAGACTCACTTGCTCCTGACGAAAAAGCTGGGTCATGCCCATGATTTTTAGGAACGATTACTCGGCAGTAGGGAGAAACTCCATAACCACCAGCACCGGGCAATGGTCGGAAGCGACCGGCTCATCGAGCGTTCTCACCTCAATGATCCTGAAAGATTTCGCGGGACGGTAAAACACATAATCGATTTTCACTTTCGGATCTTTCGAGGGGAACGTCAGCGTTCCGGATTTGTTTGTCGCCTCAGTCCAAGAGGTGCCGAGCAGGGCGATCGATTCGCTTTTCGGCTCAGCGTTGAAATCTCCGGCAAGAATCATCGGGTTGTTGTCGGCATGCACGATCGACATGATGGTCATCGCCTGTTTCATGCGCACGGTCGAGCTCTGGTGATCCAGGTGGGTGGCGAAGAACTTGAGGGGCGTTCCGCCGCCGGGATCGACGGTTGCCGCGAGCATCGCCCGCGGTTCATCGTCTCCGCTCGCTTCGAGTGCGTGATTGCGGGTGTTCAGCAGCGGAAACCGGCTCAAGATGGCCTCGCCGTATTCGCCGTCCGAATAATCCATTGCCTTGCCGAAGGCGACATGCAGACCCGTGAGCCGGCTCAGCTCGGTGGCCTGGTCCACGCCTGAGGCGCGGGTCGTTTTCACGTCCACTTCCTGCAATGCCACCAGATCGGGATCGACTGAACGGATCACCCGGGAGAGCCGCTCGTAGTCGTACTTTCCATCCATCCCCTCACCGCCGTGGATGTTGTATGTGAGCACGCGCAACTGAACTGTCTTCATGGGTGGTTGCACGAGGGAATGGGAAACATCCAAGACAGTATAGCTTTCTCGCCAGTTGATTCTGCCCTTTTGTGTTCATATCTCCAGAAAAATATGGTGGCAGGGCCAGTAGGGCCCTGTTGGTACGTATGGGTACTATTGGGCCAGGAAGTTGGCACATTTATTGGCAGCGCGCCAGGAAAAGGTTCTTTAGGTCAGCGGGTGAAAGTCCCGCCCCGGTAACCGCCAGAGGGCCGGGAAGTCAGCCTCGGTCATCCGCCGAGAGGTGGGTGGCCAAGCGAGGCACAAAACCTTCGAAGGAGGAAGGGGACGAAAACGCAGTCCGCAACATCAAGTGAATCCTGCCGCGCCGTGAATGTGCCGCCGAAAGGCGTCAGCGGAGGCCGAGCCTGGTGCCATATGGCGAAGGCAACAATCCCGGTTGAGAATCTGGAGCGGCCGGGGCAAATCCGTCGGCGTAGGGGGAGCGGAATGCGGGAAGGACCTGAAGAGCAACCTGGGAGATCCTCCCGGCCAAAGAACTGCTGGCAGCAAGGCGACGAGCCGAAGGGCTGGCAGAGCCGGAGGAAGTCGGAGGGGGCTACAGTACCGGCGAAGGCGGGGAAGACAAACCGCTGGAGGGAAGGGCCCCTGCTTCAACCGTAGGGTTCAAGGAGGAGGTGCACTGGGGAATGCCACAAGCTAACAACCCCGAAGACAAGGTGCAGCGACTCCAGCGAGCCTTGAACCAAGCGACCAAGAAGAGCCCAACGCGCCGATTCCACGCGCTGTACGACAAGCTGTTCCGGTGGGACATCTTGGAGCGGGCGTGGAGGCAGGTGCGGGCGAACCAAGGCTGTGGAGGCGTGGATGGAGCGACGATTGAGCACATTGAGCGGGAGGGAGGCGTTGAACCTTTCCTGAAGCAACTCCAGGAAGAACTGCGGACGGGACGGTATCAGCCCATGCCGGTCAGGAGGGTGGAAATCCCGAAGCCTACGGGCGCGACACGACCGTTGGGGATACCCACGGTGCGTGACCGGGTCGTCCAAGCCGCCTGCCGGATGGTGCTCGAACCGATCTTTGAAGCGGGGTTTCTGGACTGCTCCTATGGCTTTCGGCCTGGCCGAAGTGCCCAGCAAGCCCACGAGGTGGTCAGGAAACTGATCAACTCCGGCTCCAACTGGGTGGTTGAGGTGGACATCGTGAAGTTCTTTGACACCATCGACCATGGCCGGCTGATGGACCTGGTGCGCAGGCGGATATCCGACCGGCGTATCGTGAGTGTGGTGCAGCGCTGGCTGAAAGCGGGAGTGCTAACGGAAGGGAAGATCGAGGCGACCGCAGAGGGAACCCCGCAGGGCGGGGTGATCTCGCCGCTCCTGGCGAATCGGTATCTCCACTACGTGGACTGGCACTGGCGAAAGCGGTACAGGCATCTGGGAGAGCTGGTCCGGTATGCGGACGATATGGTCGTCCTGTGCCGAACAGCAGAGGCGGCCTGGGAGAGCGTGGAAGTCATCAAGCGGCTCCTCAAGCAACTGAAGCTGAAGGTAAACCCGGACAAGACGAAGGTGGTGGAGGTCACCCCTGGAGGGTCAGGATTTGACTTTCTGGGCTTTCACTTTCACCGCTGTATGTCACGGCGCTATCCAGGGCACGCGTACTGCCAGAGCTGGCCATCCAAGGCTGCCATGAAGCGGATCGCATGGAAGGTCAAGGCGATTGCGGCGGACTGGCGGCGACTTCCTGGACCCGTCGACGAGGTGGTCAAGGCCCTGAATCCCGTCATACGAGGATGGGTCAACTACTTCAAGGTCGGGAACAGCAGCCGGAAGTTTCGCGCGATCGACCGGTATGTCTATTGGCGGGTCTGCCGATTCCAGCGGAGGAAGTATCAGCTCCGTCGGAAGGAACGGATCGCCACGGACTACCTGAAGCTGGGCGTGTACGCGGCCAGTGGGCAGATCGCATGGGCGTCAGGTTCGCATGCCGCTGGATGACTGGTTGTCGGAAAGCCGTATGATCGAAAAGGTCACGTACGGTTTGATGAGGGGGCGGTGGAAACGGGCTGTCTTTACAGCACCGCGCCACTGCTCCACTCTACCACCCCTAGATCCTCGCCAAGGTAAAAAGTGATACACGCAATCCACATTTGTGGGGCGAAGTGCGATTCAGAACAACAAAATTTGTAGGTTGGGTGTCGTGTTCGTCCGCCCCGATCGCGGCTGTCGGAGGATCGCGATCCAAGCCTTTCGCAGATGTGAGTCTTCGCCATGCCATCATTGAACTTCTGGATAGCTCTGCATAACGTGTGCCGAGGCTGGGAAGTAATTTTTCGGCTTCGATTCCTTTAATGTCGTACTATAAGAATGTGCAGCGAGAAAAAGTAAAACTTTTTGGCAGGTGGTCGTGGGGCGTGGCGGGACGTACCACCGTCTTTACTATTGTCTGCGCTTTCTTGACTGGAGCCTTGGGGGGCTGTGCCTCTCAGGCTTATCATGCGGAAAGTGGTGCAGCAACGGGCGGGGAAGTGCGAGTCTACGAGGTGTTCGGTATGCACTGCCCTGGTTGCGAGGGCGGACTGGATAAGCTGGTGAGGAAAATTCGTGACGTTGAAAACGTAGAATCCAACTGGGAAGAAAGCTGGCTTAAAATTACTGTGCGCCCCGGTGCACGGCTGGATGACCGGCAGATTCATGATGCAGTGAAACGCGCCAATTTTACGCCAGGTAAGCGCCTAAAATAGTTCCCAACAGTCCTAGGTGCAGCGTAATCCCTCTCTGGCGGCTCACCATGTTTGAAGTGACCGCCGCCTTGATGATTTCCTCCAGCGTCAGTGCAGCGGGGATCAGCGCTGATGCAGGATTAACCCCGTCCGAGGACCGATGGATTCTCCGCGCTCAAGTCAGGTCTACGCTACGAAACGATGACAGCATGACGGGAGCAAAGAAGGTAACGATGATGTATCCGGTCATGGTGGCCTATGGGCTCCGACACGATTGGATGGTCATGGCTCGACAGGCTATCGTGCATCAAGGGCTCACCGGTGCCATCGGCAAGACCAAGAAGACCGGCCTTGGCGATCTCTTCATCCTGACGAAACATCTTGTGTATCGCATGAATTCACGTACTCACACATTCGGTGTTTCCCCAGTTCTTGGGCTTGAGCTGCCTACCGGTGACCGGAGCTTCACCTCGAATAGCTGGGACCCTCGTGCTGGTCTATACCTATCGGGCCGTGGAAGAAGGTGGGCCACGGACATCAACCTGTTCTATGTTGCCAACGGTCTGCTCGGCCGCGATAAGGGCGACATCAACCCTGGGGATGAAAGTTCTGTGATTTGGGCATTCGCCTACTGGTTCAGTCCGCGATTTCAAAGGCGTATTGCTCTGGCACCGGTCCTGGAGGTTTCTTATAGACACCTCTCTCCAAACCGAATGGGAGGGAATGACTTGGTCGATACCGGTGAATCTGTATTGGCTGTTTCACCAGGGATTAAGATTGTGGTTTCTTCGATGTTTCTTGAAGGATTGATACAGCTTCCCCTCTGGCAGTATCAGAGAGGCGTTCAACTTGAAAAAGGTTTGGGCAGCCTCGTTGGTATACGGGTGATGTTCTGATTCCCCCAAATGCTAAAGCGCGAGAGTTGGCAGTGCGAGCCATTGAGCGGCGCATGTCAGGATCAAAGTGACGGAAATCCTGGCAAGTTTCCTAGCATGGTGACCCGGGAAGAAGTTTGGTTGTCATGCCAAGTTTAGTCTGACAGTTACAAAAAACAGCCTCAAACAAACGTTTAAGCGCTATGTAGAGCATGGGCCAGCTCGGGATCGAACCGAGGACACCCAACTTAAAAGTATGACGAGTGGAGTTTCAGGCTCGGAGTGATGCGATCGACTGAAGAGAAGGCACAACTGCGAAGCGAAACGCACCCCGTTTGAACTGGACCGGAGAACAAGGGTAGTCTGAGCCCAGC
>CAZPLZ010000011.1:0-32347 GCA_964587525.1 uncultured bacterium
CCATGGCCGAGGCGGCTGCTGAGGAAGTTCGACAGTACGTGCCAGCGGCCCGGCAGGCGAAGGTGGTCCGTCAGCGCGTGGTGTGGGAGACCAAAGCTACCGTGTCGCTGACACCAGGCACCGCGGAGCTGAGACCAGATACGGTCACGCCCGTACGGAACCTCTTGCTGGCCGGAGATTGGATCACCACCGGTTTGCCCGCCACCATCGAAGGCGCGGTGCGCAGCGGGATATCGGCGGCCGAGGCTGTGTTATCGTGACCCCGGTGACAACCGCAAGCGAGAGGCTGTTTCGTGAAGCCAAAAAACATCTGGTTGGCGGGGTGAACAGCCCGGTGAGGCGTTCAAGGCTGTGGGTGGGACACCGCCGTTCATTTCCCGCGCGCGCGGCGCCCGGCTGTGGGATGCGGATGGCTGGAGTTACCTTGATTTCATCGGTGGATGGGGCCCGCACCTGCTCGGGCACTCGCATCCCAAAATCGTCGCCGCGGTGCGGCAGGCGGTGAAGCGAGGAACGAGCTACGGGCTTCCGACGGAGGTGGAGTTCCGGCTGGCGGCTTTCATCAAGTGCGCCCTACCCTCGATCGAACTGCTGCGTTTCGTGAATTCCGGCACCGAGGCCACCATGAGCGCGCTCCGGCTGGCGCGCGGCGTAACCCGGCGCGATCTGATCTTGAAATTCGATGGTTGCTATCACGGCCATGCCGATGGGCTGCTGGCTGGAGCTGGATCAGGGCTGGCCACGTTCGGGATCCCCGCTTCGCCTGGTGTGCCGGATGTCTATGCCCGGCTCACCCTGACGATTCCATTCAACGATCCAGCGTCGCTGCACTTGGCTTTCAAGCGTTCCGGGAAGGACATCGCAGCGGTCATTGTGGAGCCGGTGGTGGGCAATATGGGCGTGATCCTGCCGTTGCCAGGGTTCCTGGAAGAATTACGAGCCGTGACGAGAAAGGCAGGGACGCTGCTTATCTTCGATGAAGTCATGACTGGATTTCGTGTGGCTTGGGGTGGAGCGCAGATTCGATATGGGATCACCCCCGATCTCACGTGTTTGGGTAAAGTTATCGGGGCTGGGTTTCCCGTTGGGGCCTACGGCGGGCGGGCAGACCTCATGCGTGCGGTGGCACCTGAGGGTCAGGTGTATCAGGCCGGTACGCTTTCTGGAAATCCTGTGGCGATGGCTGCGGGGCTGGCGGCGCTCACCAAGCTGGCGCACGTGGATTACAGCAAGCTCGAGGCAGCGACAGCGGACTTCTGTGAACGCGTGAGGGAAGTGGCGCAGAGGTCAGGAGCCGTGGTAAGCGTCAACGGGGTCTGTGGCATGTTCACAGTCTTTTTCATGAGTGGACCAGTGGTGTCGGCTGGTGATGCCCGCCGGGCCAGCACGAAGAGGTACGCCAGATTTTTCCATGCCCTTCGGCGCGCCGGTATCCTCTTCCCCCCGTCTCAGTACGAGGCTGCTTTCTTGAGCTTTGCGCACACGCCGCGTGATCTAGCTCACACTCTCCGTGCCTGCGGGCGAGCATTCACGATGGCGGGCTGACCTTCACTCCCCGCTTTTTTCGTTGATGTCCTGCGCTCGGTTTTGGGCTTGCCGGTATTCGGCGGTCTGACGGATCAGCTCGGCGACATCTGGATTGTTCAAGAGGACTTTTGTGAATGTCTCCCGCGGCAGGTAGTAGAGTTCCCCATCTTCCTCTCCCACGATGGTGGCGTTGCGCCGTTCGTTGTTGAGGAGCGCCATCTCGCCGAAATAGGAGTCCTTTTCCAGCTTGGCGACACGCCTATTGAGCAGCATCTTTTTTCGAAAGACACCGACAGAGCCCGTGGCGAGGATAAAGAATGTCTCGCCCGGTTCACCCTGCTTGATGATCACTTCGCCACGCTGGAATGGCCGTTTTTCCATGTTCGCAATGAGCTCATCTAGCTCGTGGAACTTGAGGTACTCCAGAAAGTCAATTTTTTTCAGCACAAGCCTAAGCGTGGCAATCTCTTTTTCGCTCAATTGCATGAGATCAATCTAATCATTGCCCGCCCCTAAGGTCAATGGGTACAATCATAGGACATGCCAGCCTTTCTCTTTACAGACATCGAGGGCTCCACCCAGAAGTGGGAAAAGCATCCGGAGATCATGAGCCGGGCGCTGAACCGCCATAACATGATTCTCAAAACCCAACTTGAAAAGTTCGGCGGCAAGATCATCAAGCACACCGGTGACGGCATGTTCGCCATTTTTGACGGCGGCGAGCCGATCTACTGTGTCGTGGAAATTCAGAAAGCCATCCAAAAGACGGCCTGGGGGCCGCTCGGAGAGTTCCGCATCCGGTCCATTCTTCATTCCGGCCCGGCCAAGAGGGTGGGTGACGACTACTTTGGACCTGTCATCAACCGTACTGCACGGATCATGGCCACTGGGTGGGGCGGGCAGATCCTCTTGACGCCGGAAGTTGTCAACGCTCACAACTTTCCTGCGGGCACGCAGCTTAAAGACCTTGGCATTCATCAACTGAAAGACCTTGCCAGGGGTCAGCCGCTCTTCCAGTTGGTGCATAAGGAATTTGTCTTGAAAAAGTTTCCACCGTTGCGTTCGCTCCCCCGGCAGCCTGTCGAAGTTGCGACTTCGGCACCAGAGCCTCCCTCGTCGCCGCCACCTTTGAAGCCGATGTCAACCGCGGTTCAAGGTGTCCACCATGCATTAGAAACCGGGCTCAAACTCTCAGAGACCTTCGACCAGACGCACACCTTTGTGCAACAGGCGGCTTACGGGGGACGCGGCAGGCGCGACGGGCAGTTCATGCTCCCCTCCGGCGGTGCGGTGGATGCGCAAGGCCAGGTCTATATCAACGACACCATTCAGGGGACGCTCCAGCTATTCGAACTCGACGGCCACTTTGTGAGGCGCCTGGGCGCTGTGGGTGGGGTGCTGGACTTGGGGCTCGTGTTCAACAGCCCCTCCGCGGTAGTCGTGGACCGCAAGGGTCTGATCTATGTATGTGACACGAAGAATTGCCGGATCCAAATCTGCACGAAAATTGGGGAGCCCATCAAACGGATAGGGCGGCCACTTGTGGTCGTGGGCCGCTCTGAGCCGCCGGGGTCCGTCGGGTTTAACAACCCGCGAGGCTTAGCCTTGGATGAGGAAGAGGGACTGCTCTACGTCTCGGACACAGGCAATCACCGGCTCCGAGCGCTTAAGCCCGACGGCACACCGGTGATGACTTTCGGCCAACACGGTCTGCGCGAGGGGGAGTTTCTCCACCCCATGGGCATAGCCGTGGGGCCGCAGGGGCGTCTCTACGTCGCCGACAGTGAGAACTACCGTATTCAGGTGTTTGAACGTGGGTTTAAGTTCCAACGCGCGATCGGCCGTCGCGGACCCGGACCGGGAGACTTTGCCCAGCCGCCAACCCACGTTGCGGTCACGAGAAATAATGAGCTCATTGTCTGTGACCGGACCGACCGGATTCGGATCTTTGGAGAATCCGGCAATTACCTGGGGAGCATCTCAGGCTGGCGTCTGGAGAACCTCTCGCCTAAATACACCGCCGTAGTCCTGCGTGAGCCTCAAGATTTAATCGCGATTGACGATAATGGCTGCCGGTGGCATCACTTCGTGTACAAGGAGGTCAAGGAATAGCCAGGCTGGTCCACGCTGCGCTGGCGCTCACGTTTCTATGGCCAGCGGTGGGGTTGACGGCGCGCCCATACGAGGGCGTCACGATCACCATCGGCGTGTTTTCCTCAGGTCCCCGTGGAGCGATCTCGGGCCCGCTGTATTACTGGCGAGAGCGGTGGCAGGAGCGCACTGGCGCCACTTTGGAGATCGCCGAGATCCCTTTCGGACAGCTCTACGAGAAGATCTTTACTGACCTGTACACGGGCGCTGGCTTCTATGACGCCTTCATGGCCCCGAGCTGGTTCTACGGAGACTACATCGGGGGTGGCTACATCGTGCCGTTGGATGCGTATATGCGTGATCCGAAGTTTCCCCAGTGGTTCCCTGATGACGTGGTGGAGCCGATCCGGCGGCTACTTCAGTGGGACGGGAAATACTATGGGGTCGCCAACGACTGCGACGCCATGATTTTGTATTACCGGAAAGACGTGTTCCGGAAACCCGCCTACCGCGGAGGTTTCAGGAAGAAGTACGGCTACACCTTGCCGGATCCGCCGCGGACCTGGGAGCAGGTGCGGGATCTTGCGGAGTTCTTCAACGGGCGCAACTTCAACGCAGGAACTAAGTTGGACGATGGCAAGCCTGGCTCCGGGATCAGCCTGCACTTAAAACGGGGTGGGCAGGGGTTCTTTCATTACATGGCTCTGTCGGCGCCCTATGTCATGCTGCCAGGGCCGAGCTTCACGTCCACGCTGACGGGAGGGGGACGCGTTGGGTGGTACCACCAAGCGTACTGGTTTGATCCGGAAACATTCGAGCCGTTGATCGCCAACTCAGGCCACGTGCGGGCGCTTGAACGGTTGGTGGAGCTCTCAAAGTTCGGCCCCAGGGCCATGCTGGCTTGGAGCCTGGGTGAAGCGTGGGACCATTTCTTGAAGGGCAAGGCGGCTTTGATGTTTTCGTGGGGTGACTTGGGGGCGCTGGCCCAAGACACCTCAAGGTCAAGCGTGCGGGGTCTGCTGGGCTGTGCGACGCTGCCTGGCACGCTGGAGGTGTGGGACCGGGCTGCAAAAAAGTTCGTGAAGCTCGCCAAGCCGAACCTCGTGGCCAACACCGTAGGAGCTTCCTGGCACGGCGTCATCTCGAAATATTCAGAACATCCTGAAGCGGTGTATGACTTCCTGGCGTATCAGGCTTCCCGGGAGGTGAACTTCTTCAACGTGACGCACGGCTGGACCGGTATCAATCCGGGCATGACATTTCACTGGCTGCCGCCGCAGGGAAAAGCCTCCCTCAAGGCCTACAGGGAGGCTGGCTGGAATAGCAACGATGTGCAGGAATATGTACGGGCCTACTACGAGAACTATCATGTAACCGAAACTGTCCTGGAGTACCTTAGAATTCCAGGCACGCCGGAATACTGGGACGCGCTGGACCTGCACCTGGCGGAGGCGGTCAGCGGGTTGGTGTCCCCTGTGTCCGCCCTCGTCCGCACGGCCAAAGACTGGAAGGAGATCACCGGCCGGAGGGGCGTTGCGAAGCAACTGCGTCTGTACCGGGAGGCGATTGGTTATAAGTAATCTTTCATTTTTCTCCTCTCACCGAAAATATTTCCTGCTTCCTCTCGCCCTGTGGGTCATCTGCCTTACGATCTTCCCACTGCTCTTTTCTCTCGTCTTAAGTTTCACGCATTACCAGCTTGGCGGCGAAGCCTCATTCGCGGGGTTCGCTAACTACTCGCGACTGCTCGGCGATTACCGGTTCTGGAACGCGTTGCGGGTGACCGCAAGCCTGGCGACGGCTGCCACCTTCTTGGAGCTCGTCCTTGGTTTGGCGCTGGCTATCCTGCTGTTTGAGACAACGGGAGGCTTCGCCGCGCGCCGAGCTGGTGTCACCGGGAATATATGGCGGGTACCGCTCACGCTGCCTCAACTGCGGCCGACACTGGCGCTTATAGGACTGCTTCGGTTCGTTGAAGCCCTTAAGACCGTGGACCTGCCCTTTAGCCTAACCGGCGGAGGTCCAGCCATTGCCACCGAGACGTTGAGCCTGTACGCGTACCGCAAGTGCATGAAGTTTTTTGACTTTGGCTATGGCTCGGCGCTGGCCTACGTGCTCTTTGCCCTGGTGCTGGTGGTCAGCCAATTGCTGGCGAGATGGAACCTCAAAACGCTGACGTACAAAGACGCGGTCACCATGCCGGTGATCATTGCAGGGACCGAGCATACCCAAGGCGTGCAGTTCTGGTACGTGGCCACCCGGTCTCTGCTGGCCCTGATCCCCCCAGTCATGCTGGCCGTGTTTGCTCAGCGTTTCCTGATCCGCGGCCTCACCCTTGGCGCCGTCAAGGGATAAAGCCTTAAGGTAGAATCTATAGGGAAGTTTTGCGGGCGTGGTGGAATGGCAGACACGTCAGGCTTAGGACCTGATGGGGTAACACCCATGGGAGTTCGAATCTCTCCGCCCGCACTGTCTTCACGACGCAAGCGGAGCACCACGCAGGATTTCAAGGTCTTTGCCTCGCCCGTTCCCGGTGACATTGAAGGCGAAGGTATTCATGCGCCGGTCCCGCATCGAGGCGTTGGGCGCGGAGCCATGGATGACCAGGGAATTGAAAAACACCGCGTCGCCCGGAAAGATCTCCACCGGCACCGCGTCTTTTCGCTCCTGCCAGTGACCGGGCAGGTACACGCCGAACGCCACCTGCTCCCGCTCGTGCTCCTGTAATCCCCAGCGGTGGCTTCCCGACACGAACTGGATGCACCCGTTCTCCAGCGTGGCCGCATCAATCGCCATCTGGCAGTTGATCTGCAGGGGACGGTTGTCCTTCGTCTGCCAGTAGGCGTAATCCTGGTGCCAGGGGACGGCCGCGCCATCTCCTGCTGCTTTGAGCAGAAGTTTGCAGTGAAACAGTGAAATATTGGGGCCGATCAAATCTTCCACCACGTCCAGGACATTCTCGCTGTGCAGGATCTGGTTGAGGGTGGGACTGACGATTTGGCTCCCCATCAGTTGCATGATGCGCTTGGGCCAGTCCGGGCTGGTCTGTTTCTCCCATGAGATATGCGTGCCCTTGACGGTTTCCCTGGCCATCCGTTCATGAACGCCTTCGATCTCCGCTTTGATCTTTGTAATCCAGTCGAGAGAAATGATCTGCTTTTTCAGGAGAAAACCGTTTTCCTCGTAGGCGCGCTTCTCGTCCGCCGTTAATTTCATCGTGTGCATTCTAACAGGCCGCGCGGGCGGGTGGACAGCGAACGGGGGCGCAGCTTATAGTTCCTTCCCCGAGAAAGAATTAATCAGGCGTGGCATCGTCGAAGATGCCCTCAAGAAATACGAGGCGCGCAAAAAACCCGGCACTTAACTTTCGTCCGAGCGTGTTACATGCGTCCCCGGCGCATCCCCGGGATTACCGGGAATATTTCTCGACCGCCGCCCGGTTCAGAATGTGTGCATGGATTTGCAACGAGGGGCCCGCTCGATGGCGGGCGGCCTCAATCTGAAAGAGCCGTTAGCCCTTCTCGCTCGGCCACCCGTTGAAGGTTCCGGTCCCAGGTGGCGAAGACGAGGGGCGCCTGGAGCCTGCCATGGAAGGTGATGGCGGAGGCCAAGTGGAGGGCGTCGTAGGCCCTCAGCCGGTGGGTCTCCACCAGGTTGGTTCCCACGCGGATCAGCGCCTCGCCGACCTCGATCACGAGGAGACGAGGCCAGTCCGCTTCGAGGCTCCTGACGGTCTTGCCGTATTCGGCGGCGGACAAACCGCCTTCATGCCGGCGCCGGATGAAGGCAGATCGTGCTTCGAGCAGCGCGAGAGCTGATGTGGCGACGATCTCGCTCTGGTCAAGCGCCCCGCGAATTCGTCCGGATCCTTCCTCCTCGACGTACAGCTTTACCAGATTCAGTATCCCCGCCGACGGTCCACCAGGTTGGCCAGGGGGCGGCCGGCGAGAAAACAGGCGAGATGGTCGAGCAGGAGCGCGACGCGGCGCGGGCCCCGACGCGTCGAGTCATTGACACTGTGGGATGTGATCACGACGTTTTCCAGGCGCCAGAGCGGGTGGTCCTGCGGCAGCGGTTCAGGTTCCGTCACATCTAGTCCCGCGCCACCCAGCCGGCCCGACCGGAGGGCATCCACGAGGGCCTTCTGGTCCACCGTATCGCCGCGCCCCACGTTCACGAGGAACGCTCCCGGTTTCAGGAGGGCCAGCCGGCGGGTGGAGAGGAGCCCCACGGTCTCCCGGGTACAGGGGAGGGCCAGGACAACCGCGTCCGCCTCGGGAAGCAACCTGTCGAGACCGTCCAGGGTGGCCAATGTCTCCACGAAGGGTGGCGGCTCGGCCGGAGAGCGCTTGACCGCGAGGACGCGCATCCCCAGGGCGTGACAGCGTGCCGCCACGGCGCGGCCGATGTCCCCGAAACCCAGCACGAGCACCGTCCTCCCGTGCCACTCGAAGGCGCCTGCGGACTTCAGCCAGCGAGCCTCGCGCTGGTTGGCGAGGTGCCAGGGAATCCGCCGGCTCAAGGCGAGCAACAGCGCCAGGACATGCTCCGCGGCGGCCACGCCGAAGACCCCGCTGGCCGTCGTGACCTGGACGCGCTCCGGGAGGTCCGTGCGGTCGGGCCACCCGTTGGCCCCCGCGCTGGGGAGCTGGATCCACTCCAGGCGGGACATGGCCGTGAGCTGGGCCGGGCCTGGCGTCCCGACGCACACGCGAACGGCTTCGAGGCCTTCAGGCTCGTCACCGCGCGTCTCCCGGACCCGGAGATCCGGGAAACGTTTCTCCAGCGCCGCCCTCAGGCCTTCCTCCGGCTGAAAGTCACCCCCGTAGGCGAGCAGCACCTCGAGCTCAGGCCCGCCAGGCCTCACCGATCGCACCGGTCGGGCGGATCCGCCATGCCTGCCGGTAAGCTATCAAGGTTCATGGTGGCACCTCCGGTTCGATTGTTGGCACCTACGCCTTCTCAGAGTCGACTCAGCCTACAATAGCTCAATCGGTCATGGAATATCCGTCAGTCGAAGGGGGAGGAGGAGTAACCACTAAGGAGGGTCTATGCGCGCATTAGTCACTGGAGCTACCGGGTTTATTGGCCGTCATCTTGTTGCCAAACTAACGCAGCCGGTGGTGTTGAGCCGGAATGTCGAGAAGGCGAAGAAGCGACTGGGCGAGGTCGAGGTTTATGCCTGGGAGCCGGTGTCCGGCCCCCCGCCCGCGGAGGCGTTCAAGGATGTGGATGCGGTGTTTCATCTGGCAGGCGAGCCTGTTGCGGAAGGGCGCTGGAACCCCGAGAAAAAGAAGCGTATCCACGACAGCCGGGTGCTCGGCACCCGGAACCTGGTCAGCGCGATCGAGGCCTTACAGGAGCGGCCAAAATTTCTCATCTCAGCCTCGGCTATCGGCTTCTACGGCAGCCGGGGCGATGAAGTGCTTGAGGAAACCTCCTCCCCTGGAAACGACTTTCTAGCGGGAGTCTGCAAGGAGTGGGAAGCGGAAGCCGGCCGGGCCAGAAGTTTCAGTGTGCGTGTAGTAAATGTGCGCAACGGTATTGTGCTGCATAAGGATGGGGGAGCACTGGGGCAGATGTTGTTGCCATTCAAGCTGGGGCTGGGTGGACGCCTGGGGAGCGGCCGGCAGTGGATGTCCTGGATCCATCTGGATGACCTGCTCGGGATCATGCTTCATGCCGCTGAGCATGGTGAAGTGGATGGCCCAGTCAACGGGGTGTCGCCGGGACCTGTGATAAACATTGATTTCACGAAGGCCCTGGCTACAGCCGTGCACCGTCCTGCGATTTTCCCAATGCCGGAGTTCATGATCAAACTCGCTTTCGGCGGCGTTGCCGAAGTCATGCTTGGCTCCCAGCGGGTGCTGCCTAAAGCTGCCGAGAAATCTGGCTTCCGCTTCCGCTACCCCGAGGTGGTCGAGGCACTTCGCGCCGCCGTCGCCGGCTTCTGAAACAATTGATATAATTAAGATCAGTCATTAATTGCGCGGGAGTAACTCAGCGGTAGAGTGCAACCTTGCCAAGGTTGAAGTCGTGGGTTCGAACCCCATCTCCCGCTCGTGTTGGTCATAACAACTCTGCCCGCCAGGCAGTGACGGGAGGTCTGGCCCTGGATGGCTCGCCCGGTGAAACTCTGCTTGCTAATAACTATACATTTTTGTTACATTAATTCTGAACTATGAAGACAAAAAGCCAAACTGCTGCCAAAAGCCAATCTGGAAATCAGTTTGTGACCACAAGGCAAGCCGCAAAACTTTGCGACGTGTCAATCTTTTCTATACAGCGATGGTTCGATGAGGGGTTACTTACTGGAGCTACGCTGCCAGGAGGTTGGAGAAGGATATCGGTGGAAAGTTTGAACCAGTTTATGAAAAAGCACAATATCGGTTCATCTACCTCAGGCCAATCCACCATCCATCGCGTACTTGTGGTTGAAGATGACGGAAAGTTACTTTCAATCATCAAAGAGGTTTTGTCTCAGTCTGGAAAATACTTGGTACGAACTGCGGTTAGTGGTTTAGAAGCAGGTATAGCATTGTCGCAATTTCAGCCCCAAACTTTAGTGCTAGACATCATGTTGGAGGATATACCTGGAGCACAACTGGTTAGGCGCATCCGTGAATCTCAGCATGGACGCACCATTCGCATTGTGGCGATTTCTGGAAAAGCTGGTGCTAGCGATGTAGATGAAATTATTTCTGCTGGTGCAAATGCGTATCTTAAGAAACCGTTTCAGATTGCAGACCTGATCAAAGCCATCGAAAGCAAGAGAGTCGTTAAGAACTAAATCCTGCCCCCTGGTCTGCCTCCGGAAAACTGTGCCACACCTGGGGCGAGTCATTTTGTAGAATTTGGACCACCCTGGCGTAGCGGCGTTGAATGGTCTTCTTTGGTCCGCGTTGTGTTGGCCGGTGGATTCGGGTACCATGGGGATTCGGACGCTCGGTGATTTCTGAGCGAGGGAGGTTTGAGCAACATCGTGAGTGAAGGAGGGAACCTAATGCGAGACATGACTTGGATGGTGGTTGCTGGCTTTTGCGTGATCGCGCTCGCCGGCTGCGGCGGCGGTGGGTCAGCCGCATTGAAAAAGGGCGAGCTCAGGCAGACGATCGAGGTGGAAAGCGAGGCGGGCCAGTGGATCCAGGCGATGGGTATCGGCTCGGCCGATCCCAATTTGCCAACGGCCACGCAGAGGAAAGCCACGTCGCGCAACGCCGCGATTGTGGATGCCCAGTATCAGCTTGTATCCAAGCTCAAAGGGGTCCAAATCGAGGGCGGCATCACGATCGAGAAGGCCATGGAGACGGATTCAAGAATCACTGCGTCGGTCAACGACATGGTGAAAGGGGCCGAAGTCTCGAAGATCGAGTGGACGAACGATGACGGGTGTATCGTCAGTGTCCGGATCCACAAGAAGATTGCGGAACGCGAACTGGGGGTGAAATTCAAGAAGTAATATCGCAGGGGACCGCCGGCTAGGGCTCGTCCGCGGCCTCCGGCGCGCTGTGCGTCAAAAGCCATGAAGCCTCCCAGGGGGGCGGCACTGTTGCTTGCCGCCGCCACACTCACGAGTTGCGCTGGCGTGGAAACCAAGCCAGTAGCGGCGTTAGACCCTCAGCCAGCCAAAGAAGAAATTGTGACGGTCGAGGTGGAAGGACTCGCGAATGTTATCCCCGGCAACCTCCTGAACACGAAGCAGTTCTCGCTCGACGCGGCTCAACGCAAGGCTGTTGAGGAAGCGTTGGGGGTGTTAATCACAGGCCAGCAGGTGATCTCCCAAGCTCGGTTAATCGAGGATCAGGTTTTCGCCAAGACCGCTGGATACCTCAAGGAATGGGAAGTCCTTTCCGAGCGTGAGGAAGATGGTGTCTATATCACGCGGCTCCGAGCCAAGGTCAAGCTGGGGGATGTCCGAAAAGACCTGGACGCGCTTGGGATGTTGATCCAGACCAAGAGGGTAGGCAATCCGCGGGTCATGATTCTCATTGACGAGACGATCAACGGTGAGTCCTCTGAGGATCGCACGGTGGAGACGAAGCTTGCGCAGCAGCTGCTTCAACGGGGGTACAAGATCGTCGACGTTGACCAGCTCGCGGAAATCCAGAACCAGCAAGTCTTGCTGAAGGCGTTGCGGGAAGACGCGCAGGAGGCGGCTGGACTCGCGAGGCGGTTTGGTGCGGAGATCGCTCTGGTGGGGAAGGCCAGCGCGAGGAAGTTCGGTGGTGGGGCAGGGGGTAGTGATCCGTTGATGGGAGTCATGATTTCCTACCGCGGCAGCCTGAACCTGAAAGCGGTCAAGGCTTCCTCTGGAGAGATCGTCCTGGCTGTTTCTAAGGAGGGGGCCGGGATGGACATTACCGAGGAAAACGCCGCCATCAGGTGTCTCGCGACGATGGCCGAGGAATCCGGAGACCTGTTGGCGGAAGAACTGGCTCCAGCCCTGTGGAAGGGAACTGAAGTGCAACTGGCCGTTTCTGGGGTCAAGGATTTTGGCATGTTACGGAGCGTGGTGGAGTCCGTGCGGTCGGCGGACGGCGTCCGGAACGTGGTCACCAGATCCTTTGCCTCGGAAGCGGGTGAGGCGGTGTTCGAGGTGCGGTTGTTTGGGGGGAACGCGCAGACCCTGGCGGCCAACCTGGACGGGCGCGGGAAGACGCCGATGGAGATCCTTGAGGTCGCCGCCTACCGCATACAGGCCTCGGTTGCCCGGGAGGAGCAGGGGCCATGAGCATGTTCACAAAGAGGAAGTCACCAGCCGGCGTTGTGTGTAGGGGCTTGCTCGCCTTGTGCCTGGTTGTCCCGGCGCAGATGGGGGAGGCGGCGGAGGATTTCACGGCCAGCGTGACCTTCCTCAAAGGCATGGCCCGGCTGCAGCAGCGAGGCTCGGCCAAGTATTCCAACCTCACCCTGGGTGATACGGTGATTGAGGGGGATACAGTTTTCGCCCTCGAGGACACCAAGCTCGAGTTAAAGCTGGAAACGGGAGCGATCATCCGTCTCGGCAGCTCGACCACGTTCACGCTCAAGACGCTTCAACGCACGCCGCTCGGTGGTGTGAAGGGATTTTTCAATCTGATGGTGGGCCGTTTTTGGTTCACGATGGCGAGATTGACGGGGGACTCGGATGTCCGCACCACGACCACCAGTGTGGTGGCGGCTGTGAAAGGTACCGTATGGCGGGTTGATGTCTCCCCGGAGGGCAGGACAGATATCGTGGTGTATGACGGGGTGGTGACGGCGGAGCGGGGCGGTGGGGCGGCCGTGCAGATCGCCCGCATGGAGAAGCTGATCGCTATGCCCAACGAGGCGTTTGAAAAAGGCGCCTTTGATGAAGCCATGGATGACAAGGATGACTGGGTCCGGTGGAACAAGAGCCGGGACAAACTCCGGATCATGATCATCCTTCCTGAAAAGCGCGGTGGAGAACGGGCCATGGCCTCGGTTGCCGAGAATGCCGCCATCAAGCGGTTCTTGAACAATTACATGTTCAAGGTCATCGAGCAAGAGCAGGTGGACCTGATCCGGGAAAGCGAAAAGCTCAAGGCGGCGCTGAAAGGCAACAATGTGGCGGCTGCCGCTGCCGGGTTGGAGGTTGCCGCTGACCTGATCGTGGTGGGTGAGTCCTCGGCGCGGTACTTCAAGTCGCCGGCCCTGGGCGGCTTGGTGTCCGCAACCGCCAACATTGTCGCCCGGGTGGTCCGGGCGGATACGGCGGAAGTCATTGCGGCGGCCGCCGGCCTGAACGCACGGGCGGTGGACATCACCGATGAGGCTGCGGCGCACAAGGCGCTCATGACCGCTGGCCAGAAGATGGCTTCGGAATTCGTGGATTCGATCCTGGCCAAGTGGCGGCGTGAAATCAGGAAAGGTGCTGACCTGGACGTGGTCCTGGACGGGGTCAACTACAAGAAGTTGAAGATCGTGACCAACAAGCTGGCTACATTGACCGGTGTGAAAGACGTTCAGTCACTGTACTTGGTGGGTCGTCGCTCCCTGTTGAATGTTACCTTTAGCGGGGACACCGCGAGCTTGGCCGACGCGATTGAGAACGCCAGGTTCAAAGGGCTTGAGGTCTCTGTGGTCGGGCTCAGTGCCTACCGCCTGGAGCTGGAGGTGAACAGCGGCGGAGCTTCTTCTCAACCCGAAGGCTAGCCTTCATAAGCGATTAGTCTTCTCAATCCACTCGCTGTGTTCGCTGACCCGGGTGTGGTGTTTGCGTTGCACAATGGTGTGCCTGACCATTTCGGCTAATTTCGGGTTCTTCATAATAATTTTCATGAACGTGTCCCGCAGGAGTGTGTAGACCACGCAGTCTTCCTCGCACACCACCGAAGCGCTGCGAGGTTCCTTGCTGATTAAGGACATTTCACCGAAAAACGAGTTCGGACCTAGAGTGGCAATGAACTTGTCCACCAGTGGTCCTTTCCGGTAGATGCCCACTTTGCCTGACGCTAGAATATAGAACACTTCGCCGGATGTTCCCTCGGTGATTAAAATCTCCCCTTTGCTCGCCGACTGCTTTTCGAACCCCTGAAGAAGTTGCTCCAACTCTGAAGCTTGCAGGTGTTTCAGAAAATCAAGTCTCTGAAGCACGAGTTTGATGAAATCGATATCTTCTTGATTTAACATTGCGATGTCCTTAATTTCTGTCTTATCTTCTATGCATAAATGCCTCACTTTCAGGCCGCTTCAGCATAACAAACATCCCGTGGATCATGCGTTGCGGGGGGTGTATCCGGCGACACGGGATTTCCAAATAAGTTATGAGGGCAGCAATGTGCGATATCATGGTGCCTTCAGAGCTGATGATTCCGATGAGCAGACGTAAATTCATTAAGGTGGCCACCGGCGCTGCAATTGGCGCGACGGTGGGAGCGTCCCTGGCGCGCTCAGCCAAGAGAACGAGGCCTAACATTCTCTTTGTGTTCACTGATCAACACCGCCGGCAGGCGCTTGGATTCATGGGTGAAGATCCGGTTCTCACGCCCCATCTCGATCGCTTCGCCACTGAGGGCCTGGTCTTCAGGAACGCCGTGAGCAACCGTCCCCTGTGCAGCCCCTACCGGGCCATGCTTTTGACGGGGCGTTATCCCGCGTCGAACGGGGTCTCCGGAAACTGCAATTCGGTTTGGCCCCAGAACTACCTGCGCGAGTCAGAGCGGTGCATTTCCGATGTGCTTCACGATGCCGGTTATGACTGCGGGTACATCGGCAAATGGCATCTGGACTGTCCAGATGGCCCAAGAAATGTCCACTGGTCCAAGGGAGTGTGGGACGCCTATACGCCTCCCGGTCCGAAGCGGCATCACTTCAACTTCTGGTACTCCTACGGCTGCATGTTCAACTACATGAAGCCGCACTTCTGGGTTGGTAATGCCAGCAAGGATGAGAAGACGGTTGTCAACGAATGGGAACCCAAACACGAAGCGGATGTGGCGATTGAATACATCCGTAACAGGGGCGGCAGGAAGAGAGATCCGAACAACCCGTTTGCCTTGTTCATCTCGACACATCCACCGCATGGGCCGACGTATCCGGTGCCCAAAGAGTACCTACGGCTCTATGAGGACAAAACGGTCGAATCCCTCCTCAACCGGCCAAACTTAGGCATCACCCGTGGCGGTGCGTCCACGGCGAAAGGCCGGAAGGTGATCGCGAAGGCCCGGTGGATGGTGCGCGGTTACTTCGCCGCCGTGACCGGTGTTGACGCACAGTTCGGCCGGATACTGGATTGTTTGAGAGAGGAGGGGCTGGAGCAGGACACCATTGTGGTATTCACCGCTGACCACGGTGAGATGCTCGGCTCCCACGGCATGTTCGGGAAGGGGGCCCTCTACGAGGAATCGATTGGCATTCCGTTCATCATCCGCTGGCCGGGAAAGATCCGCCCAGGCACCGAAACCATGCCGCTGAGCGTACCTGATCTCATGCCTACGCTGCTAGGGTTGACTGGACTCCACAACGTGATTCCGAAAGTTGTCGAAGGCACCGATTATTCGGGGGTCATGCTAGGTCAATCGAAGCGGAGGGCTGATGCAGCTCTGCTGTTCCATGGAGGCAAGAGCGTTGGTGGAATTAGGACGCGAACCCACATGCTTGAGTTCTGGAAGAAGGAGAGCGGAGAAGAAGACTACCGGCTTTTCGACCTTCGGAAGGATCCGTATCAGTTGAAAAACGTTGCCGATAAAAATACCGCCCTGATCAAGACCCTGCGTGCGCAGGCGCAGAAATTGGCTGATCGGCTTGCTGCTGGCTGATGCGGCTAGGCTCTAGAAATCCAGCAGCATACTGAGAAGTCCGGCAGGACTCTCATAAACCGCTGTGACATCCTGATCGCAGGTGGCGGCACGGGCGGGTGTGCTGCCGCCATGGCGGCCGCCTCACTCGGTTTCAAGGTCATCATGACGGAGGAGACTGACTGGATCGGCGGCCAGCTCACGGCTCAGGTCGTACCTCCCGATGAACACCCTTGGATCGAGCAGTTTGGGTGCACCCGGCGGTACCGCCAGTACCGGAACGGGGTGCGCCAGTACTATCGCGACCACTACCCGCTCCTGCCAGATTCCCGCGCCGATCCTTATCTAAACCCTGGGGAGGGCTCTGTTTCCCGGCTTTGCCACGAACCCAAAGTGAGTGTGGCCGTGCTGGACCAGATGATGGCCTACGACAGGCTGGCTGGACGCATCACCTTGTTGTATCACCGCACACCGGTGTCGGCGCGCGTCACCGGAGACCTGGTGGCGTCGGTCACCTTTCGCCATGTCCAGTCCGGTGAACAGGAGACGATTGCGGCGGAGTATTTTTTAGACGCCACCGAACTGGGCGATCTGCTCCCCCTGACGGGGACGGAGTATGTGTCCGGGGCCGAATCCCAGGACCAGACAGAGGAAATGCATGCTGTCAGCGGTCCACCCCAGCCGGAGAATGTGCAGTCGTTCACCTGGTGTTTTCCCATCGCGTACGACCCGGAGGGCCATCATGTCATTGACAAGCCGCCGCAGTACGAGCGGTGGAGGGACTATGTCCCAAATCTCACGCCCCCTTGGTCCGGCAAGTTGCTCGATTGGGCTCACAGTCACGCCGTCACGCTTAAACCCCGCATCCGGGTTCTCTTTCCAGAGGAATCCAAAGACTCATGGGCGTCGTTGTGGGCCTACCGCCGGATCGTCTCCCGGCAGCATTACGGTGGTGAGGGTGCGCCGCACGAGGTCACCCTGGTGAACTGGCCGCAAAACGACTACTGGTGTGGCAATGTCATTGACAAACCGGAAGCAGAGGTGGCCCGCTACCTTAAGGAGTCGCGGGAACTCTCGCTCAGCCTGCTGTACTGGCTGCAGACAGATGCTCCGCGGCCCGATGGCAGACGGGGTTATCCGGGGTTGTCCTTGCGCCCTGACCTGACCGGAACGGACGACGGGCTAGCCAAATATCCGTACTTCCGTGAGTCCCGGCGCATCAAGGCGGTGTTTACGGTCACCGAAAACCACGTGGGGACGGAGGCCCGGGGAGGAAAGCCGGCGGAGGAATTCTTCGACAGCGTGGGGGTAGGCTCGTATCGCATCGACCTCCATCCGACATGCGGGGGGACCAACTACATCGACATCTCCTCCCTGCCGTTCCAGATCCCCCTTGGCGCGTTGCTCCCCGTGCGGGTGAAAAACCTGCTGCCAGCTTGCAAGAACCTTGGTGTCACCCACATCACCAACGGCTGTTACCGCCTGCACCCTGTAGAGTGGAACATCGGTGAGGCGGCCGGCCTCCTGGCCGCCTACAGTCTCAAACGTAAACTACCGCCCCATGCGGTGCGGGAAAAGCAGGAAGCGCTTGAAGAGTTTAAAAAACTTCTGCACGCCCAAGGATTTGAACTTCGATGGCCGCAAATCACACCGAGGTGAAGGCGACATAGGGAAATCCTCTCTTGCACCCCAGGTAAGAGTTGTGGACGAGGTCGGGGCGAGGAAGGTGGTACTGACTGTCCACGGTAAACCGGTGACCTGGCTGTGGATCCATGATCTCGTGTGGCGGGTTGGTTCGTCCAAGGTCCGCATGGGAGGTATCGGAGGGATGTTTACCGAACCCGCATACCGGAACCGGGGTTATGCGGCTCAATGTATGCGCCGGGCGGTCGCTGACATGCATGAGCATGGTATTGCGATGGCGGCTCTTTTTGGAATAGGGGGCTTCTACCATCGGTGGGGTTTCGCCTCAGTAATCCCGGAACCTCGGATCAAGGTTTCCACCCGCATGGCAAAAGAATCCATCAAACCAGCCGGGCTAAGGGTGAGGAATTTTAACCGTCATCGACACGCGGCCGCGGTACTCCGTCTCTATAGGGAGAACAACAGAGAGCTGAGTGCGTCGCTGGTGCGCCCCACGCCGGATGCTTGGAAACCGTTTCCTATGGGGTCTGACTGGGGGGTGAGAACTGAGAGTTTTGTGTTAGAAAGTCATCGCGGGAAGGTGGAAGGATACGCTTCATACGACAAATCCAAGACGTCTGTTACCGTGGTGGAGGTTGGTGCCGCGGATGCGCGGGTGTTTCCCGCTCTAACCGCCGAGGTGGCACGCCGGGCTGTCGCCCGGAGGGTTGAAGCAATAGCATTTCATCTTCCGGTGGATCACCCGTATGTCCAGCACCTCCGTCGATGGAATACTGAACAAAGAGTCTCTTATTACAAGAACGCTGATGGAATGGGTAGGATCATCCGCCTGTATGAAACGTTGACCCAATGTGCTGGCGAATTTTCCCGGCGGCTAAGGCGCTCTGTATTGAGAAGTACAGATCATACCTTGTCGCTGGTAACGGATATCGGAACTGTGGTGCTGGCTGCTTGTCGCGGTCAGGTGATCGCTAGGCGAGGTGCCAGAGCGCGAATGAGCGCCAAGCTGCCGCAAGCTGTGCTCACCCAGTTGCTGCTGGGTTACAGAAGCGTCGCAGAGGCTGCCACTCTTCCCGATGTGAAAATATCCCGAGACGCATTGGAGTTCATGGATGTCCTGTTTCCGGTTGGATCGCCTTACATGTACCAGGGGGATCGGTTTTGACAGGAAACCACGAAAGAGCGGTTACTCGACTGGCACCTCAAGACACAGTTGCGAAAACGTTGATTCAGTTAATGCTGGCGGTGGTCCGGGCGCCATCGACCAGGCGCTGAATGCCAAGAATGTTCTTGTTCTTTAAGGAGTCGGGAAGAAGGGACTGCGGATAATTTTGATAACAGATAGGCCGAGCGAATCGAAGGATCGCGGCGGTGCCGACCGAGGTGTTTCTGGCATCTGTCGTGGCGGGGTAGGGCCCGCCATGATTCATGGAATCACAGACTTCGACGCCGGTGGGCACCCCGCCAAACAGCAGCCGGCCCACCTTGGTCTGCAGCCGTTCAACGATGTCCCGGTTTTTGTTCACGTCTGCTTCGGTGCCATAAATGGTTCCGGTCAATTGGCCGCCCAGGCTGCTGACCACAGCCCGTAATTCGTCCAAGTCCTTGCACAGGACCACGAGACTCGCCGGCCCAAATACTTCTTCATGAAGATTTTTGTTCTCGATGAACGTGCTGCCTTTGACCGTAAATAAGAACGACTCAGGCTGATTCTTCGTCGCATCGCCTTTCTGGGATGAACGAGCGGCCACATTCACCCCGGGCGTTTGGGCCAGTTTTTCCGTGCCCGCATCGTAGGCTGCACTGATATTTTTATTCAACATACTGGACGGCTTCGCCGCTGAAATGCCCTCCGCCAATTTGCTGGTGAATTTCCTGGTCTGCTGGTCGTCCAGGGCAACGATGAGTCCTGGATTGGTGCAGAACTGACCCACACCCAAGGTGATCGACTGGCTCAGCCCGGTGGCAATCTTGTCGGTGTCGTTCTCCAGAGCCGAAGGAAGGATCACCACCGGATTGATGGAACCCATCTCGGCAAATACGGGAATCGGTTCCGGCCTGGCCGCGGCGGCGTCGAAGATGGCTCGTCCGGCCTTGAGAGAGCCGGTAAAGCCAACCGCTTTGACGTCCGGGTGTCTGACCAGGTGCAAACCCTCTTCGACTTGGCCGTGGATGAGGCCAAACACACCATCGGGCATCTCGCAGCGCTTGATGGCTTTGGCCACGGCCTGCGCGGTGAGGTCCGAGGTCCCAGGGTGAGACGGATGGGCTTTGACGATCACGGGATTGCCGGCCGCCAGGGCGGAAGCGCTGTCCCCTCCCATGGTGGAGTATGCCAGCGGAAAATTGCTCGCCCCAAAGACTACCACCGGCCCGATGGGGATTAACATTGACCTGAGGTCGGGCTTGGGCAGCGGCTGGCGGTCTGGCTGGGCCACATCGATGCGGGCCTGGACCCAGGAGCCTTCTTCAACGAGCTTGGCGAAGAGCTTCAACTGATTGACGGTCCGGCCGCGCTCCGAAGTGATTCTGGCCTCGGGTAATCCTGCTTCCGCGCCGACGATTTTGATTAATTCATCGCCAAGGGCCAGAATTTCATCGGCGATGGCGTTGAGAAACTGGCTTGTTTGCGCCGGCGTTTTCTTTTTGTACTCATCGAAGGCTCGTACCGCATGGCGGACCGCTTCGTTAATTTCACGCTCGGTGGCACGGACATATTTATCCGGCAGCGGTTTGTTATCGGCGGCTGAAACGGCGTGATACGTTTGCGAGCCTTCCGCCGTGAACTTGCCACCGATGAAATTCTTTCCCTGTATCACCCTGTAAACCCCATTGATCAATATATTAGAGGGTTTTAACTTCCACAAACCCGGATTTCACGTACTTTACGGGGTTGCACAGAGGCCGGCCAAAAACATCCGATTCAATTTTGAGTGTATCTCCATCTTTAATGGCAATGTTGCCTTGAAAGCTGAAAGTAGATGTCCCGAAGAAATGACAGTGCAGGTCTCCTGGTTGCCTGAAAAAGGAATATTTAAAATGATGGGCCTCGAGATTTCTGATGGTGTGGGTCATATTGTCTTCGCCACTTAAGAACTCTTTTTCCCAGAGTGTTTTATTGTTGCGAATGATGCTGACTTTACCTTTGACGTTGCTTGGGAGGTCACCCAATAAGATTTCAGGGCCAAATGAACATGGCCTTAATTTGGAATGGGACAGATATAAATAGTTGACTTGCTCCATGACATGGTCGGAAAATTCATTGCCAAGAGCAAACCCGATCCGGTAGAGCGTTCCATCATCGCCAATGATATACAGACCTACGATTTCCGGTTCATCCCCTCCGTCATCAGCGAATGACGGCCGGGTTAATGCCCCGCCCGGCGCAACAACGATATTGCCGTTTCCTTTATAAAACCACTCTGGCTGAACCCCAATTTTCCCAGCGGCGGGTTTGCCATTCTCCAGCCCCATTTTGAACATCTTCATCGAGTCGGTGAGATCGCTTGATTCAAGTTTCTTGTGCATGTTGGATCGGGCCTCGGCGCTGCCCAAGTGGGTCAGCCCGGTGCCTGTGATGAAGAATCTGGAAGGCTCAGGATGATCAACCGGGATCAAGATTCTTCCTTCCGATAGTGCCAGGTCATAATCGCAACGCTCATCACTTTGCAATTTTCCAATCAAATCTGTGAGGGAGATGCTTTTGGTGATGGCTTTCTGGGCCAGTTCATAGACGGTCGTCACGCCATCTAACAAACGTAGGTGGCTGCCATCCACAACAGCAACTTTCCTAATTGAATCTTGTGTTTTAAGTTGTACCAAATGCATCATTTACCCTCTGTGTCCCATGTAAGCGGAGACTGAACATATCCTGACGCCAGTCTAAGGTGGTATTGTACAGGGCGTCAACATTAAAACTTCATGACTTGCTTTCTTATAATGACTGACCGAGAGCTCATGAGGTTCTTCCTGCCAGTCGTGTTCCACGCTGTCGTGGTGGCACAGTTGTGGGCAAGCTAAGCTGCGAATGGAAGGGGGGCCAATGGTCTGTCTGTCGTCAAGGGGGTACTGGTCAAGGACGGGCGGCCTTACCGCGGCATCGGTGTGAATTACTTTTCACTGTTTCACCACAGGCTGAATCTAAGTTTCTTACCGTTTTAATGGCGGACATCTCTAGATTTTCCACCCGTGGAGTAGTGTTGACGCCCGAAGACATTATCACGTGGGATTGGCCTGAACAGGCAAAGGGAGCAAGCCTTACAACCATAGGGATACATGCGAACCCTGCGCAAGTCGCAGAATTTGTCGGATCTGAAAAGGGCAAGGCATTCTTGGACTCTTGTCATAAGTTTGGGTTGGAGATAGAGCATGAGCTTCATGCAATAAGAGAGCTGGTGCCCCGGTCGCTATTCAGAAAGAACAGGGAAATGTTCCGAATGAATGAAAGGGGGGAACGAGCAGCCGATTACAACATCTGTGTGCACTCAAAGGATGCACTGGAAATCGCAGGAGAGAACGCCGTGGAGTATGCTCGGATTCTTAGGCCTACGACAAGTCGGTATTTCTTTTGGTGCGACGATAATAAACCTGTATGTCATTGTCCACGATGCGCCAGTTTGACGCCGAGTGAACAGGCTCTCATCCTCGAGAATGAATTGTTAGCAGCTCTGAAGTGTGAAGACTCCCATGCGACGTTGGCGCACTTGGCTTATGGCAATACGCTCCTCCCTCCGAAGCAGGTAACACCGAGCGAAGGAATTTTTCTAGAATTTGCACCTATTCAACGCCGCTATGATTGCCCCTTGAGCATGCAGAGTGTGAGCGGAGAGGAAAAGTATGGTGGCATGGAGCATGGGGAATTGCTGGGCACGTTAGATGCCAACCTTCAAGTGTTTGGTAACGAGAACACTCAAGTGCTGGAATATTGGTTAGATGTGTCCAGGTTTTCCTATTGGGACCGAAGCCATATGGAGGAACTCACGTGGAGCGACGAAGTGTTTCAAGAGGACCTAAGAACATACGCCCAAAGGGGGATTCGGCATATCACGACGTTTGCTGTCTGGATTGATGGGGAGTACGTGAATCGATTTGGCCCTCCCCCGTTAAAAAAATATGGAGCTTTCATCGCGGATTAACTGCAAGTCTTAGATGAAAGGCCTTTAGAACATTTCCTAGAGTCTTGATGCCTGGATTTCCTTGGTTCGAGAATGCTTTGTAGAGCCCAACTCTGGAAATTCTTGACTTGGCGGCTAATCGGGACATTCCCCCTCTAGCTTCAGCTACCTTCTTAAGAGCTTTTAGGAAAAGTTCAGGGTCGTTCTCTTCAAGGATTGCGTTGAGATAGGCAGCAGCTTCTTTGGGGTTTTTCAAGTGCCTAATCAAAGATTTGTTGTAGCTAATAGATCTAGGCATATCAATCTCTCCTCTGATGGTAATCAACCCAATATACCTTTGCTCTTTTTACGTCTTTCATTTGTGTTTGTTTTTCTCCCCCATAGAGGAGCAAAATTAATGCTGGCCCGTCAAATCCAAAATACACCCTATATCCAGCCCCGTAGGCTATTTTCATTTCCATGACACCACTACCTACCGGTCTCCAATTTCCTAGGTTGCCATCTTCGGCTCTTTCCAATCTGGCACGGATCTTAGCTCTAACCTTCAAATCGTTTAAAGAATAAAGCCATCGCTCAAAAGGTCTTTGTCCATCTCTTGTTACATAAATTCTAAGTTGGTACTTATTACCCTTACACATAGAGTGTATACCATAGTTTACATTTGGTCAAGTTGTTACTTTTTCTCAAAGGTGTTTCTCGTATAAGTTGATCTTCCAAGGGCCCAATTCTATTTTCCTTTTGAAGGTGTAACCGGCACGTTCATAGTATTGGCAAAGCGCTTTATTTTCGGAGACACAATCTAATCTTAGATAGGCCTTGCCTCTAATTTTGGCTAGTTCTTCGGCACGGCGAAGGATGCGCAGGCCAAGCCCTTTTCCTGATTGCTTTCTGCTAATGGTTAACTTGTGAATATATCCACCATCGTCGGATATTTTTCCCCACGTTCGTTCATCGGACCAGATGAGCTGAAACGTACCGATGATCTCCTTGGACAGTCTTACGAGATACACTTGGCCTTGCGCGACAGGCTCCTCCATCCACTGGCGGATGATAGGCGCGCGCCATTCGTCCCATTGTTTGATCCCCTTGGTTTTGAGCCAACGAGCAGCCTCAGCCAGAAGGGTGACGACTGCATCAAGGTCTTCTGGCCTTGCAAGAATGAGCTCCAGATCGTTCGACTCTTCCGCGCTCTGTTCCATAGTCGACTTGGACATTCTAAAGGTAGTTGCTAGTGTGGACAACTGATGCTAGATTCTCACCATGAAACGGGAAATCGAAATAATTCGTTGGGCGCCAAAGACCCTTCAATCAAAGATCCGCAATCTTTATGAAAAGGATGCACATGGGGAGAAGTCAGTTGAATGAGACTATTGCAGGTGGTTGCGTTGGTGCTGCTATATTCCCGGATAGGGGAAATTCGGAGGACGGCCTTCAGAATATCTTAGAGGCGGTTCGCGCGAGACATGGCTTGCCGGCAGTAGGGGCAGCGGTAATCAAGGGGAAGCGTCTTGTCGCTTTAAAGGCGATTGGTTCCCGCAAGCACGGGAGCGATATCAAAGTCACGGATAAGGACAAGTTTCACCTTGGGTCATGTACCAAGGCCATGACGGCAACTATTCTGGCGAAGCTGGTGGAAGATGGGAAGCTGAAATGGGAAACATCCATAGCTGAAGTGTTTCCGGACATTTTGAATACCGTTGATCGCTCGTACTCCACGGTCACACTCGAGCAACTCTTGGCCCATCGGAGCGGCCTTTCGGCAGAAAGCTGGCTACCGGGGAAGTCATTTGCGGGTATGCACCAGCTTCCGGGAACTCCTCAGGAGCAACGGAGGGCCTATGTAGAGCTCATCTTGCAACGTCCTCCAGCCGTGGAGCCGAAAGAGAAATTCATTTATTCCAACGCGAACTATTCCATCGCGGCCGCCCTGGGGGAAAAAGTTACTGGCAAGTCATGGGAGGTCCTAATCGAGGAATTATTGTTCACACCGTTAGGTATGTCATCCGCGGGATTCGGGCCGATGGGACAGGCTGGTGCCGTTGAGGAGCCATGGCAGCATGCGATTGCCGATGGGCAGCCGAAACCGGTCGAACCCTACCCCCATTGTGATAATCCGGACGTGATCGCTCCGGGTGGCAAAGTCCACTGTTCGTTAGCGGACTGGGCGAAGTTCGTCATGGAACACTTGCAGGGTCCGAACGGTGGGAGCCGTTTGCTGTCAGCGGAAACGTTCAAGAAACTCCATACGCCTTTTGGCGGGGGCGATTATGCGCTTGGGTGGGGGGTCCACCAGCGGGAGTGGGGAGGCGGAACGGTTCTCAGCCATGCGGGAAGCAACACCATGAATTTCGCGGTTGTCTGGATGGCTCCCAAGAAAATTTTCGCGGTCTTGGTGGTCACGAACATGGGTGGAAAGACGGCGGAACAGGCTTGCGATGAGGCCGCCTGGCAATGCATTCAGCGGTACTTGTTGGGGAAGGGAAGTGTAGAATGACGTTCACACATTATGATGCGTTCAAAGTTTGCAGGTAGATAATGGCTTCAAGCAGGGGCGGCTACGACCACAACATACGCTGGGCGCCAAAGGTTTCTCAAGGGAAAATCCGCCACCTTTATGAAAAAGATGCGCAAAGGATCATCGATGAAGAGTTGATTGATGACGTTGCCTATGCTCTCTACGCCCGCTGCGAGAGCATTTTGAAGGTGACTGAAGCTCACTTCGGGAAGGTACAGTGTCCGTCCTGTGGAAATGTGATCACCCGTCGGCGAACTGGAGAGGAGGAAAAAATCAGATGCGGGAAATGTTCGTGGACGGTACTGTGGGGCGATTTTAAACGGTCCTACAAGCAAAAGCAGCTCTTTGGAGGGAATGCTATCGGAGTTTTCAAGGAGTTTTACAAGAGCTTCCCGATGGCGAGGACACCACAAACCAAGATGAGATGGATCGATCAGTTGATTCATAAATTCCACTTCTGGTTGAATCAGCCGTCTCGGCCCACTGCGGCGAATCTTATCGAAGGGAAGACCAGCCAAACCCTGGCGTTCCTTAATGAATTAACGTATGGAACAGAAAGTAGTCGTGGGGTAAAGGAAACAAGGAAGTCTTGGCGCAAAGCCGCAAAAGTCTTCGAGCGTAGAAGCCAAAGACTGCTTGATCAGTTCCTTCGCACAGCTTTCCGCCAATCATGATAGGTTCTACCGCTTAGGTCCACCCACTCATCCCCAAGAGCTCTTTAAGTTCCGGATCGGAGGTTTCTCGCAGCGATTGGGTCAAGCCCTTCTCCGGCGGGGTGCCGTAAGGCGAACGCCTCAGCCAGGCGGGAGCATACCCGAAGAGCAGGAGCCGCCGGATCGTTCCCTGCGATGTGGTTGGCATTGCCCGGTGCCATAGACCGGCGTGCATCAGGACCATGCTGCCGGCCGTAAGGTGCAGGGTTTGCTGGCCGGGGAGCTCGTCGTAGCAGTCCGCTGGGACGTCTTCCAGGATGCGCTGATGGGTTCCGGGTACCACACAGAGGGGTCCGGTAGCATCGTTGATGTCATCGAGGTAGATCAGCGCATCCAGGGTCTGCGGCCGTACGAACCATGGCGGGAGCGGAGTCGGGATCACCCGGTGGTGCTGATGCCAGTGGGTTTCTTGGTTGGACTGGCCGGGATACGTGATTCGCGCGGTGAACCCTCTTAAGTTGATCTGGGGACCTAGCATGGCCCGGGCCACGGAGATGATCGGCGGGAATTGGATGAGGTTGAGAAACAACGGATGCTTTTCGTGGAGATGCCGCAGGAAGAGCCCACCGTACCGCCGTGAGGTGCTCAGCCCCTCGCCAGGACCCTTAATGTCACGCTCCCGGGCTGCAAGTTCGTCCAGCGCCGCTCGGAGTTGTTCCAGAGCCTCACCTTGAAACAGCCGCTCCCGCACGAGGTATCCCTCGCGGGACAAAAGGTCAATCTCCTCTTTGGTGGCCTTGACGGCGATCCGGCGCACTGGGTCCTTGAGGTCGTGATTTAGGATCCGGTAGGCGATCGTGTGCTCTTCGAGGTTCGACCCCGCAGCCATGGCTTCATCCATGGTTTTCCCTCCTACGTGTTCAGGGTCGATTCGATCTGCGAGAGCTCGTCGGCGCCGAAATCAGGCCGGTCGAGCGCACGGACGTTCTCGGTGATCTGCTCCGGACGGCTGGCCCCGATCAGCGCCGAGGTGACCGATCCCGGTGACATCGGTCGCAGGGTCCAGGCGAGCGCCATCTGAGCAAGGGTCTGCCCGCGCCTCTGGGCCAGCTCGTTGAGTTTTCTGACCTTCTGCAGTGTCTCCTCACGGATATGCTCTTTTTTCAAGAAACCGGATGGAGAAGCGGCACGGGATTCTTTCGGGATACCCTCGAGATACTTCACCGTGAGCTGGCCCTGGGCGAGCGGGCAGAACGCGATGACGCCCAAGCCCTGTTGTGAGGCCACTGGCAGCAGGTCGTTCTCGATGTTCCGGTTCAGCATGCTGTAGTTGGGCTGATGGATCACGGGACGGAAGAAACCTTCGCGCTCACAGACCTGGAAGACTTTGGCGACCAGCTCTCCAGGGTAACTGCTGATGCCAAAGTAAAGCGCCTTCCCGGAACGCACTGCGGAATCCAACGCTCCGAGAGTTTCCTCCAACGGTGTGTCAGGGTCGGGCCGGTGGTGATAGAAGATGTCCACGTACTCGAGCTTCAACCGTTTGAGGGATTGATCGAGGCTGGCCAGCAGGTACTTCCGTGAGCCGTGATCGCCGTACGGCCCGGGCCACATCCAGTATCCGGCCTTGGTAGAGATGATCAGTTCGTCTCGATGGTTTTTGAATTCTTTTGCGATGATTCTTCCGACCCGTGCTTCTGCCGCTCCCGCTGGTGGACCATAGTTGTTGGCCAGATCGAAGTGGGTGACGCCATGGTCAAACGCGGTGCACAGCATCCGCCTGCAGTTGTGGTGAAAGCTCGCTTCCGTGGCATGCCGAGCCGCTCCGGTGCCTGGTGCACCAAAGTTGTGCCAGCATCCCAGGCTGATCGCCGGCAGCTTCAATCCGCTGCGCCCGCACTGCCTGAACCACCCTGCTGGGATCCGCTCGTACCGGTCTCCCTGAAACCTCGACTTTAGGCCACGTCTCGACACTTTCGCCATGACGCCAGTATGAGTAAGCTATCACTCGTGGTCAAGTGTCTAGGTAAAGGTTCGAAGTGTTGTGGCCATGCGGGTCAGAAGGGAGGGTCCGAAATGAAGGGAATGAGATTTGGGCGGTTGCTTGCCATGATGATATTACTGATGTCTGTGGTCGGCTGTGTGTCCAAGGGGGTCGTTTCGCCTGTCGAGGGGGAGGTGTTTGGTCGTGGCCCGGGCGGGACGCAAGTAGAAATTTTCACCCTGACCAACAAAAACGGCATGGAAGTTATGATCACGAATTACGGTGGCATTGTTGTCTCGCTCAAGGTTCCGGACCGGAACGGCCGGTTAGATGACGTCGTGCTCGGCTACGACTCTATCGACGATTACACCAAAAACAACCCGTATTTCGGCTGTATCGTCGGCCGGTACGGCAACCGGATTGGTGGGGGGAAGTTCACGTTGCAGGGCAAGGAGTATAAGCTTGCCACGAACAATGGCCCCAATCACCTTCACGGCGGCGAGCAGGGGTTCGACAAAGTGACTTGGAAGGCCACTCCCAAGGAAACGTTCGAAGGACCGGCCCTGGCCCTGCACTACATCAGTCCTGATGGGGAGGAGGGCTATCCGGGCAGGCTGGATTGCACGGTGGTCTACACGGTGACCCATGAGAACGAACTAAGGATCGAGTATGTCGCGGCCACGGACCAGGATACGATTGTGAACCTAACTCACCATTCGTACTTCAATTTGGCGGGCGCCGGCTCAGGTGACATCCTTGACCACGTGGTGACGATCTACGCCGACCATTTTACGCCCGTGGATGAGGGGTTGATCCCGACCGGCGAGATCCACCCGGTGCGCGGTACCCCATTTGATTTCACTCAGCCGATCAAGATCGGCGCTCGCATTAATCAGTCAAATCAGCAACTGAAATACGGGCAGGGGTACGATCACAACTGGGTCCTCAGGAACCAGGGCGGCTCCCTCTCGCCGGCTGCGAAGGTGGTTGAGGAAACCACGGGACGCGTGATGGAGGTGTACACAACCGAACCGGGCATGCAATTCTATACCGGAAATTTCTTGGACGGGAGCCATATCGGCAAGGGGGGTAAGCCATACAAACGTCGCTACGGGTTCTGCATGGAGACCCAGCATTACCCTGATTCGCCGAACAGGCCGAACTTCCCGTCGGTGGTGCTCAAGGCCGGGGAGAGGTATGAGACGCGCACCGTGTACAAATTCTCAGCAAGGTAATTTCGCCGGTCTGCTGTGCGATCGCTGAGAGGAAAAGGAACAATCGTTGCAATGCTTTGGGTTATCATCGTTGTCACTTTGGGGATGGGCATTCATGAATCGGGTTTGGCCTCCACGGCGGTGTTCACGGAGGATTTCGAGCGCGGGATGGAGCGTTGGAATGAGCTGTGGACCCGGGACCAGGATGTTGGAAAAGCCGGAATAGACGATAGTCTCCGCCATAAGGGGCGGGCTTCGGTTAAGATCGAACACACCGGTCAGAAGGATTGGGCCCTCCTTCCAGAATTCATTCTCGATGTCCGCCCTGGCCAGATTTATCAACTTGCGTGCTGGGTCCAAGTCCGTGGCGAAGGAAGGACGACGCTTTGTGTGACCACCCGTGCCCAAGACGGCGAGGTTATGGAATGGACATTCGCCGGCCGGACCACAGGACAGACCAAGGGATGGCGCAGGCTCGTGTCCCGGTTTGTCGTGCCGGGCAATGTGGCTAAAATCCGCCCACGCCTGATTGGCTTTGGCCCAGCTCAGGTTTGGCTGGATGATTTTTCGTTGAGTCAGGAAGGTGATGTGGCATCCTTGAGATCGAACGCCCCTGATGAGGTGACCATTGAAAACCCAGCTTTGCGTGTGACCGTGCGATCTCCCGACGGAACTCTTGAGGTCCTGGACCGGAGAACCAATCGGACATGGACCCAGAAGGTTCTTTCCCCGGAGGTTTGGGTGACCGGGCTCAAGAAGGACCGAAAGGGGTTGGGTGTTCGTTTACGCTTGATGCATGCGGCATCGGGGATGGCTATAGATGGAACCCTCCGTCTGGAGCCCTCCAGTCCAGAAATCGTTCTGAGCCTTTCAGCCAGAGGGGAGCTTGCCACCTCATTGCGTTATCCCCATCCCTTCAGCACCAGCTCTGGCGCTCGATTGATCATGCCGGTGAACGAAGGCATCTCCTATCCTGTGGACGACGAGACAATCCCTACAGCTTGGTACCACACCTACGGCGGGCATGGGCTGTGCATGGGGTTCTTTGGACTGACACGAGGTGAGGATGGGTGGATGGCGATCTTGGAAACCCCGGATGACGCGGCGGTGCGTATGGATCGCCTGGACGGACGGCTCTGCCTGGCTCCGGAATGGCAGTCTCAGAAGGGAAAGTTCGGATATGAACGCCGCCTGCGGTATGTGTTTTTCGATCACGGCGGGTATGTAGCCTTGTGTAAACGATACCGGCACTACGCGAAAGACAGGGGGTTGTTCAAATCGCTTGAGGAGAAGCGAGCAAACAATCCGAACGTGGATTTGCTCATCGGTGCGGTCAACGTTTGGAATTGGGATTTTTTTGGTCCGGATGCGGTGTCACTGGTCAAAGAGATGCGCTCGCTCGGTATCGAGCGGATTCTGTGGAGCCACCGGCAGCCACCGGAGACTGTTGCGGCTATGAACCAGTTGGATGGCGTCCTCACGAGCCGCTATGACATCTTTCAGGACTTGATGGATCCGGCGCTTCTTAAACACCTCCACGGGTTACATCCGGACTGGACGCAGGAAGGCTGGCCCGATGACCTGATGATCGGTCCCTACGGGGAGTGGCTCCGGGGATGGGGGGTGGATGGAAAAGACGGCAAGCGATACTTCTGCGGCGTGCTTTGTGATCGGAAAGCGCCTGCCTATGCCCGGCGCCGGATCCGGAAGGAGCTCAAAACTCATCCTTACCGCTCCCGGTTCATCGACACCACCACGGCCACCCATTGGCGCGAGTGCTACCATAAGAAACATCCCGTTACCCGGACGGAGAGCAGGAAGTACAAGATGAAGCTGCTCGACGTGGTCTCGAACGAGATGAGCCTGGTCTGCGGGAGCGAAACCGGGCACGACGCCGCCGTCCCGTACGTTCACTACTTCGAGGGCATGCTGAGCCTCGGGCCCTACCGGGTGCACGAGGCCGGAAGGGACATGACCGCCATCCTGGAAGACGTTCCGGAACAGATTTCCAAGTTCCAGGTCGGCGAGTTCTACCGGCTCCCCCTCTGGGAGCTCGTGTTCCATGACTGCGTCGTCTCGCAGTGGTACTGGGGTGACTACAACAACAAGCTGCCCAAAGTCTGGGCCAAGCGCGATCTCTTCAACGTCCTATACGGGACCGGTCCGATGTTCATGTTCACCCGGGAGGGGTGGAAGAAGAACAAAGGCCGTTTTGTGAAGAGCTACAAGAGCGTCTGCCCCACCGTCCGCAAGGTGGGCTATTCAGAGATGGTCGACCACCGCATCCTCACCGAGGACCGCGCCGTCCAGGAAACGGAATTCGCCAATGGCGTAGTGATTACCGTGAATTTTGGCAAGGAGCCCTACCGCCACTCCGGAGGCTATATCGTTGATGCGATGGGATATCGGGTGGCAGAACCCTAGTTGGTGTCCGGCGATGGTGTGGACGTGACGTGATGGCGTACATCAGCGAGCTTGATGGTATTTATACCTTCCGCAAAGCTCGGGCTGCTTCAGATGGCAAGAAGATGGTGACCCTCGTCTGGATCGCGGTAGGGCTGGCTGGAATCGTTCTGGTTTCCCTCTGCTTCCTGATGTTCAAGTTTGAATTCGGCGGGCAAGATTTGAAGGTTCCCTTGATGGTGATTTCCGGCGCGTTACTCGTTGTGTTTTATATGGCCGCCGATGTCGGGATCCAGTTTCTTGGGGCGGTGGAAGTGGACCCCAAACGTGGCGTGGTGAATATCAGGAACAAGGGTATCCAGCGGGCTCGCGGCACCTCGGTGCCTATCGACGATATTCAAGGTCTTGTGGTTTCCCAACAGCCCCGGGGCCGGTATGGCGTGCTGGTGCATGTGGTTTTATTCAAGACCGGGAATCATGGTGAAGAGGAGATCTTTTCTGACAGAACCGGCTCTGCGGCGTGGGCCGTCGCGAACGAATTTTCACAACTTCTCTCCAAGCCGGTCGCAGACCAATCCGGGTAATTACTTTGTACGGAGTAGAATGGCGCTAATGATTTTTCCTGATACGGAATCCAACGAACACGTGATTGTCAGGATTGTGGCGTCTATGAGGGTTAACGTGAAAATAGCCTCCATAGCAGCTTTCGGTCTTACAGTTCTTTTCTGCCCTTCCAAGGGATTTCCTTCTGCTTTCGGCGTGCGCGGGCTTTTGGGGTACAGCTTTGCAACATCAAGCGAGAGATTCGGGAATGATGTTTCGACAACGTCAACCTATTTAGTTCCTGCATCGCAAGGCTTTGCATATATGGGAGAAGTATTGTTTCGTGAAACGGAAAACCTCGAGTATGGATTAGGTCTTTTTAACCCTTTCGGGTTTAAAGATTCAAGGGAGTCCTCTTCC
>CAZPLZ010000012.1:0-30607 GCA_964587525.1 uncultured bacterium
GTCCCCATCGACTAACGGTCAGGTCGCTACCCTTTCAAGGTAGTAGTGCGGGTTCGATTCCCGCTGGGGACAGATATAATATGGGCGCCATGGGTAAGTTCGTCTCTGTAGCTAAGGTGGACCAAATAAAAGATGGTGAGGGCCTTGTGGTCCAGGTTGAAAACGATGAGGTCGCTCTCTTCAGCATCAAGGGACGGATCTACGCCTGCACCAACACCTGCCCGCATCGGGGCGGGCCCATTGGAGAAGGTTCGCTGGACGGGAACGTGGTCACCTGTCCGTGGCACGGCTGGGAGTTCGATATCACGACTGGAGCGATGCCGGTCAACGTCAATGTGACGATCAAGACGTACGACGTTCAGGTGGATGGCGGGGATATCAAGGTCGCGGTGTGAGAAGTGATGGCGGATAAGAACAAGGCGCCGGAAGATAAAAGCGGGAAGTCCTCACCGAAGGAGGCCAGCCAGGCGCAGACCGCAACGACGTCGCAGGCAGGTCAGCCCTCACTTGTCGATTCCTACAAGGCCCTGGCTGAGAGCAATCCCACGGACCGTATCGTGCTGCACTGGCTCCTCATGGCCTATCTGTCTCAGAAGGCCTATGTGGATGGGATCTCGCAATTCCGGAAGTTTGTTATGGCCGACTCGAACAATCACCACGCGCACATGTGCCTGGCCGTGTTATACGAAAAGGGGGGGTATGAGGATGAGGCCATCCAGGGCTACCGCAGGGTGCTGGCGCTGGATCCCGACGAGGAGCTCGCGTACCTGTTTCTTTCCATGCGCTTGCTGCTGAAGGGCGAGTACGGACGGGCCGTTCAGGTGTGCTCCGCTGGCATCAAGCGGTTTCCCCGGGCCGAGCGATTGCATTTCAACCTGGGGTTTGCCCTGGTTCATCTCAAGAAGTTTGACGCGGCGATCGAAGCTTTCCAGAAAGAGATTGAAATCAACCCACAGCGCTCCGAGGCATACTTCAACATCGAGGTTATCAAGCAGAATAAGATTTCAGCGGTTCAATTGGGTTCACAGCCTGGTCCTGAGGGCAGATGAGCATTGCCACCTTTGGTGGCACTGGCCGAAACCCATAGTGTGGCATGGCGCTGTTCAAGACTGACGGGGTCGTGGTGCGCCGGTGGGATGTGGGTGAGGCTGACCGGCTGCTGACCCTCTTTACCAGGCGGTTCGGCAAGGTGAAGGCGATCGCCAAAGGGTGCCGCCGGCCCCGAAGCCGGCTGACGGGGCACCTGGAGCCGCTGAATGTGGCTGAGTTTCTCCTCTGGCGCCGGGAGGGGCGCGAGTTGGCGCTGGTGAGTGGGGCGGAGCTCAAGGAGCACTATCCTGTCCTCGCGGGGAATTTCCAGGCGTTTACGGCGGGTGAGGTCGCCGCGGAGCTTCTGGATCGCAGCTTGGAAGAAGACGAGCCCCAGCCGAGGCTCTTTGTCCTGTTTCTCCAGTTTCTCCGCGCCCTGCGTCATCCGGAGCATGCCACCCAGACTCTTCTGGCGTTCATGGTCCGCGCGGCAGAGGCTCTAGGCTATGCCGTGTCCCTGAAGCACTGCGTCAAGTGCCGCGCGAATCTAACCCGGCCAGGCCCCGCGTGGCTGGAGTACAGCCTCGGCGGGTTGCTGTGTGAGGTGTGTGGGCCCGGTGGGCGCCGGAGGGGGGAACGCGTGCCTGGGGAGGTGGTGGGTGCCCTGCGCGCGGCGGCGGCGAAGCCACCGCGGGTGGCCCCGCCTGAAGCGGCGGTGGCGGCTGTACGCGCAGTGGATCGCCTGCTGAGCTATCATCAGGACCGCCATGTGCTAAACGCCGGACGACTCTTGGGGGACGTGGCCGCGACATGACGCCGAGGAGGCGTACAACACCACTCACATTTCAGAAAGTCATCCAGGTCCTCAACGAGTACTGGGCACGCCGTGGATGTCTTCTCCTTCAGCCGTATGACATGGAAAAAGGGGCGGGCACGTTCAACCCCGCCACGGCATTGCGGGTGCTTGGCCCGCAGCCCTGGAAAGCGGCTTATGTCGAACCCTCCCGTCGTCCCACCGATGGCCGCTACGGGGACAATCCGAACCGCCTTCAGCACTATTACCAGTACCAGGTGATCCTGAAGCCAGCGCCGGCGGACTGCCAGGAGATGTATTTAGACAGTCTCTTGGTACTCGGCATCGATCCGGCCAGACACGATTTGCGTTTCGTGGAGGACGACTGGGAATCACCGACGCTGGGGGCGTGGGGGCTGGGATGGGAAGTGTGGAGCGACGGGATGGAGATCACGCAGTTCACGTACTTTCAAGAGGTTGGGGGGATTCCGCTCAACCCGATACCCGTGGAGCTGACCTACGGGCTCGAACGGATTACGATGTACCTCCAGGATGTGGATAACGTCTATGACCTGAAGTGGAATGAGACGACATCCTACCGGGACCTTCATCTGAGAACGGAGAAGGAGTTTTCTGCGTACAATTTTGAGCGCGCCTCAACAGAGCTGCTCTTCAAACATTTTGACGATTTTGAGCGGGAGGCCGGGGCGCTCCTGGCGGCGGATCTGCCGCTCCCGGCTTACGACCAGGTGATGAAATGCTCGCACGCGTTCAATTTGCTGGACGCCCGCGGGGCAGTCAGCGTGGGGGAGCGCGCCCGGTTCATCGGCCGGGTCCGTGATCTCGCCCGCCGTGTGGCGAAAGCTTACGACGAGCGGTATGGCGCGGGGGCTTCCTAGGACATGACGGCAAAGGCTACGGACGCTCTCTTGGAAATCGGGACGGAGGAGATCCCGGCCAGGTTCTTGCCGTTGGCCCGGTGGCAGCTTCATGACCTGGCGAGTCAGCTCTTACAGCAGCACGTCCTCCCGTGCACTGACATCATGGTTCATGCCACCCCACGGCGGCTGGTGCTGCTGCTCAGGGGTGTTCCCGTTGCGCAGGAAATCCGGGAGGTCGTGGTGCTGGGGCCGCTGAAGGCTTTAGGGTTTGACGCAGGTGGCCAACCCACTCCGGCTGCGGAAGGGTTTGCCCGCAAGCATGGCGTTCCAGTCAGCGCTCTTGTGGAAAGGCCGGGTGAGAAAGGTGTCCGCCTGGCCTACGTGGGCCAGGAGGCTGGCAAGCCCGCAGCCAAGGTGCTCCCCCACGTGTTTGCGCAGGTGGTCGAGGGCCTGCAGTTTCCGAAATCAATGCGCTGGCCGCAGTCGCCGACGGTGTTTGTGCGCCCGATCCGCTGGCTTCTGGCGCTTCTGGGGCGCCGCCCTTTGAAGATGGCGGCGGGGGGTC
Organism: uncultured bacterium; assembly: GCA_964587525.1. GTDB lineage: Bacteria > Oederibacteriota > CAKKQC01 > CAKKQC01 > CAKKQC01 > CAZPLZ01. Next base: position 3,269 of record CAZPLZ010000012.1, read on the forward strand.
TTAAGGCTGGCGTCACCACGCGGGGCCGGCGGTATGTGCATCCCAAGCCGTTACCCGTCAGGTCCGCCGGTGAATATGTCAGGGTCTTGAAGCGGGCCGGGATCATTCTCGATGCCCGGGAGCGGCAGGCGGTGATCCGGCGGGGGGCTGACCGGCTGGCCGCACGGGCCAGGGGCCGGGTCCTCTGGGACGAAGAACTGCTGAGTGAGGTGGCCGATCTCGTCGAGGCCCCCGTCGTCATTCTGGGGTCTTTTCCAAAAGACATGCTGGAGCTGCCTCAGCCGGTGCTGGTGGCGGCCATGCAGGAGCACCAGCGATATTTCCCGGTTGGTGATTCTGGAGGAACATTGCTTCCTTTCTTTATTGCAGTGTCCAACGGTGTCAACACCAAGGCGGTGGTGGCAGGGAACGAGCGGGTGCTCAAAGCTCGGCTGGCCGACGCGCAGTTTTTCTATTCAGAGGACCGGAAAAAGCGGCTGGAGGAATTTCTTGAGCCGTTGGGCGGGATGATATGGCAGACCAGGGCGGGTACTCAACTGGACAAAGCCAGGCGGCTGGAAGCGCTGGCCGGCTGGCTGGCTGAGCGGGTGGGTGCCGATGTCGGCGTAGTCCGGCGGGCGGCGTTGCTCTGCAAGGCTGATCTAGTCACCAGGATGGTGTTCGAATTCCCCACCCTGGAGGGGGCAACTGGAGGGTTGTACGCCGAGGCTTCAGGTGAGCCGGCTGCTGTGGCACGCGCCATCGCCGAGCACTACCGCCCGCAGGGGCCGCGTGACGATATCCCCTTCACGGACCCCGGATCGGTGCTGGCGTTGGCCGATAAGGTGGACGATATGGTCTTGCATTTCGCGCTGGGGCATCTCCCTACTGGCACGGCTGATCCGTATGGTCTGCGCCGCGCCGCGCTCGGCGTTATCCGGATCGTGTTCGAGCGAGGCTGGCGGCTCTCCCTCGCCGAGGTGATGGGCTGTGCACTAGAAGAAGGCCGCCAGGTTCTGTCTACCGCACCGGCATCGTCGGTTCAGGCCGTCCTCCATTTCCTCCGTGGCCGGCTGGAGGCGGTTTTTGCGGAGCAGGGGTTTGCGCATGATGAAATCCAGGCCAGTTTGGCTGACTTTGATGATATCGTCCTGGCAGCCCAGCGGCTGCGGGCGATCGCCGTGTTGCGGCACCGGCCGGACTTCCGGGAGAGCATGTTCGCGCTGTCCCGGGTGACGAACATTCTCCCGAAGGATTTCTCCGGGGACACGGTGGACCCCGCGGCGCTTGACACTGAGGAGCGTGCACTCTATGACGCGCATGAGCTGGTGCGGGATCTTTGCCGCCAACTTGCCCATGACGGGGAGTTTGAGCAGCTTTACACCCAACTGTCTTCGTTGAAGCCGCCTATTGACCGGTTCTTCGATCGTGTCCTCGTGATGGAAAAGGAAACATCAGTTCGTAACCGCCGCCTCGCACTTCTCAAACACCTCGAAACCTCCATCCGGCTCTTCGCCGACGTCAGGCAACTGGTGATTGCCTGATCATTTGACATCTTTGCTATCCTGAGTGGAATGGGAGATGACCCGGTTGTAAGCGTGGAGCAAACCGGCGGGCTTAATGTGCCGGAAGATGGGTTGGGGACAAAGAAAAAGGTGAAAGCAGCCCGGGCAGGCAAGCAGGGTAGCCCGAAGATCCGCCTGCTTATCGTCGAGTCCCCCGCCAAGGCAAAAACCATCAACAAGTTTGTGGGCCGCCGGTATGTGGTCAAGGCGTGCATGGGTCATGTGCGCGACCTGCCGAAATCCCGTCTTGGCGTGGACGTGGAGAATAATTTTTCCCCAAAATATGTTGTGCTGAAGGGCAAGCGTGAGATTGTGAAGGAACTCAAGCACGACGCCGCCCGCGCCGAGGCGGTGTACCTGGCGACCGATCCAGACCGCGAAGGTGAGGCGATCTGCTGGCATCTTAAGGAGGCGCTAAAGCTGCCAGACGCCAAGGTGCGCCGGGTCACCTTCAACGAGATCACGAAGAAGGTCGTCAAGGATGCCGTGGACAACGCGACAAACGTGATCAATACCAAACTGGTCGATGCGCAGCAGGCCCGCCGGGTGCTGGACCGCTTGGTCGGCTACAACTTAAGCCCGCTCCTCTGGACCAAGGTGCGGCGCGGGCTGTCGGCCGGACGGGTGCAATCGGTCGCGGTGCGCCTGATCTGTGACCGGGAGGAGCTCATCACCGCGTTCGTTCCTAAGGAGTACTGGTCCATCACCGCCATCCTTTCCTCCAAAGGCGGGAAGCCATTCGAGGCCAAGCTGGCTCAGCTTGACGGGGCCAAGGTCGAAATCGCGACCGGCGAGCAAGTTCAGGCTGCCATCACACGGATCCAGGCAGGGCCGTTCGTCATCCGGAATGTGGAGAAGAAGGAGATGCGGCGCCATCCGACCCCGCCGTTCATCACCAGCACGCTGCAGCAGGAAGCGTCTAAGCGGTACCGGTTCACCGCCAAGCGGACCATGATGATCGCGCAGACACTCTACGAGGGTGTGGATCTGGGACAGGGCAGCCGGGAAGGGCTCATCACGTATATGCGCACAGATTCGGTCCGGGTCTCTGCCGAAGCCCAGCGCGAAGCCCGGGACGTGCTGGCGAAGCTGTTCGGGAGCGATATCCTGCCCCCAGAGCCGCCGGTATACAAGGGCCGGTCCAGGGCGCAGGATGCGCACGAAGCGATCCGGCCCTCCACCGCCTCCCGGGAGCCGGAGGAGGTAAAGAGTTTCCTGACGCCGGACCAGGACAAGCTGTACCGGCTGGTCTGGCAGCGCTTCATGGCGAGCCAGTCCGCTCCGGCGGTGCTGGATCAGACCGCGGTGGACATCGAAGCGGGGGCGGGGGTCCTCCGCGCCACCGGTGTTGTGGTGAAGTTCTCCGGTTTTACCTCGCTCTACCAAGAGGCACGCGAGGAGCACGAGGCGAAGCCAGAGGAGGAGCAGGCGGGTGGACTGCCGGCGGGACTGACGGTGGGAGACTCGCTGGACCTTCAGGAGATAAAGCCCGCTCAGCATTTCACCCAGCCGCCTCCCCGGTACACGGATGCGTTGCTGGTGAAATCGCTGGAGGAGGACGGTATTGGCCGGCCGAGCACATACGCGCCCATTATCAGCACCATCCTGGACCGTGGCTACGTGGAACGGCGTGAGGGACGGTTCTTTCCCACTGAGCTCGGCCAGCTCGTTAACAAATTGCTGGTCCAGCACTTCGCGGATATTATCAACGTGCAGTTCACCGCCCAGATGGAAGAGCGGCTCGACGAGATCGAAGCGGGCAATGTGGGGTGGGTGGAGGTGCTGCGGGGGTTCCACGCGCCGTTTCAAGCCGACATGGAAAAGGCCCGTGTGGAGATGCGCGACGTCAAGAAGGAGATGGAGGTGGTCACCGACATCACGTGTGAGAAGTGCGGGAAGCCCATGATCGTGCGCTGGGGGCGGCACGGGAAGTTCCTGGCCTGCTCTGGCTACCCGGAATGCAAAAACGCCAAGTCATACGAGAGCGATGCAGCGGGTAACATCATCGTGAAGGAGCCCGAGGTGACCGATGAGAAGTGCGAGAAGTGCGGTTCACCGATGGTGATCCGCTCCGGGCGGTTCGGGAAATTCATGGCCTGCCAGAATTATCCTGAATGCAAGACCACGCGCTCGATTCCGCTTGATTTCGTCTGCCCCCGTGCTGGGTGCGGAGGCCGGCTGGTGACGCGCCGGACACGTAAGGGCCGCATGTTCTACGGCTGCAATAAATATCCGGAATGCAATTTTGTCACCTGGAACGCGCCGGTTAAGGAGCCGTGCCCCAAGTGCCAATCACCCTTCCTCACCGAGCGCAAGCTCAAAATGGTGCGCCACCTCGTGTGTCCGGTTGAGGGTTGCGGGTACGAGAAAGAAGAAGGGTTGGCGGCTCCAGAAATTCCAGCTACGGTCCCGACCAGCACTTCCTGATTTTCCTCTGCCCATTTCCTTAATTTCCCCCTCCCCTCGCGTTCGCTTCGCGCCTTCACCAACGGGCACACTGCATGTGGGAAGCGTCAGGACGGCACTGTTCAACTGGCTGTTTGCTCGTCATCACGGCGGGGTGTTCATCCTGCGCATTGACGATACCGATGTTGTCCGGTCCAACGAAGAATATTTAACAAATATCCTCGCCTCATTGGACTGGCTCGGGCTCGCCTGGGATGAGGGCCCGCAACGCCAGGAGCCCGGTCGCGACCAGGGCGATCACGGGCCGTACCGGCAGTCCAGACGTCAGGAGCGGTACCAGTCCGTCGCGCAACAGCTTCTGGCCGAGGGTAAAGCTTTTCATTGTTATTGTTCAGCAGAGGAGCTTGAAGCCAAGCGCCAGCAAGCCGCCCGGCAGAAGACGGCCCCTCGGTATGACGGCCGCTGCCTCGATTTAACGGACGCGCAGCGGTCCAAATTCGAGGCGGAGGGGCGGAAACCGGCGATCAGGTTCCGGCTGCCGGACGGTCCGGCCATCGTTCTGGAGGATCTCATCCGCGGCCGGGTGGAGTTTCCCCGGGAGATGCTCGATCATTTCATCCTGGTTCGGTCCGACGGCAAGCCCGTGTACAATTTTGTCTCCGCGGTCGATGAGGCTGACCTGAAAATTACTCACGTGATCCGGGGCGATGACCATCTCTCCAACACGCCCAAGCAGATCCTAGTCATGGAGGCGCTGGGGTTGGCGCTTCCCCGGTACGCGCACCTGCCGCAGATCCTGGGACTCGACCGAGCGCGGCTCTCCAAGCGCCATGGGGCCCCGGGCATCCTGGAGCTGCGCGAGGAAGGCTTCCTTCCGGACGCCGTCGTGAATTTCCTCGCGCTGCTGGGCTGGTCCTACAACGACACCGACGAAATCTTCAGCCCTGCCGAGCTCGTTGAGAAATTCGACCTGGCGCGGGTCGGCTCCGCGCCCGCGGTGTTCGATGAGAAGAAGCTCCTGTGGATGAATGGCCTGTACATCCGCAAAGCCCCCACTACCGGGATCTTGCCCGAGTTGCGGAAGCGGGTTCTCGCTGCGTATGACACACCCTACGCCAAGGACTCAGCGTATGTCGAACGGGTGCTCAATCTGGTGAAGGAGAGCTTGAAGACCCTAGCCGAGGTTGTGCCGGCGACCGAGTTTTTCTTTCATGAGGAGCTCAAGTGGGAAGAGGAAGCCCGAAAGAAGCTGCTGGAATGGCCGCGCGCTGCCGAGATTTTGAACGGTGTTCACGCCGTCCTGGGAAAGGCTGAACCGTTCACCCCCGAGTGCCTGGAGGCTCAATTGCGTACGAGCGCTGAGGAGGCCGGTTGCAAATTTAAGGATTTTGTGCACCCGACCCGGTTTGCTTGCACGGGCCGCGTCGCGGGTCCCAGCCTCTTTCATCTCCTGGAAGTGCTGGGGCGCGAGCGCTGCCTGTCGCGTGTCCAGGCTGCTTGTTCCTTGCTAAAGTAACATACCGGTTTATTCGCAAGGGTTTTATCTTTGCGGGGTGATGTAATGGTAACATGCCTGGCTCTGAACCAGGTCACTCTAGGTTCGACTCCTAGCCCCGCAGGCGTCCAAGGGGCTGCTTTGCAGCCCCTTGGACGCCCCTGAGCGAGCGCCGCAGAGCGGCGCGAGTCGAAGGGGCCCTTCGACGGTAATATGTCCTACTGGGTTTACATCCTCCGCCTTGCCGATGACACTCTCTACATCGGCTCAACCAGCAACCTCACGACCCGCTTGAAGGACCACCGCCGCTGGGCCGGCGGTGCATTCACTCGCGTTCCAGGAAAGAAAGAGTTGGTGTATTCCGAGGAACATCCTGATCGTGCGTCGGCAGAGAAACGCGAACGCCAACTCAAGGGCTGGACCCGCGCGAAGAAACTCGCGCTTGTTAGTCGAGATCCGACTCTCCTGAAGCAACTGTCAAAGAGAAGACAGCAACTGCACAGGGCGGGTTGAGTCATCTTGTACGGGCCTCCACAAGTAAGCGCCTGGGAAAGGCCGTTTTGTTGCAGACATGCAGGGCGGGGCCTTTATTCCAGGCGGTGGAGAGGTCCAAATCCATGCGTGATGGGTAATCCCTACTCTGACCTGCTCAACCCCCCTGTTTGTCGAACGCCCTCAACTGAGCTAGAATCCCTACAACAATGCCGAGCGCGACAGTAACCGTGGAAGGGGTCAGAGTGGTACTGGTCGGTTCTTTCAACCCAAGAATATTCCATCCAGCTTGGTTCGCGATGCACAATTTGCTACCCCAGAGCGAATGCGAAGAGGCCAAAGTGCTTATTATTCATCCCGAAGTATCTATCTTCGAGGCAGGTCCCTTCCGATTCCAGATTCAACACGATCGCTTCGACGCGGGAACTTTTGAGCCGCAACACTACAACGCGCTTCGCGATGTCGTTGTGGGCACATTCCGGTTGCTGCGTCATTCGCCGATTCGCATGGTGGGGATAAACCGAGATCTTCACTTCAAATCGGAGGGTGCGTTTTCGTGGGAGAACGTAGAGGGTTCAGTGAGCAAAGTAATCGGAAGTGAGGGATTGGCCGGGGGTTTCCTCCCACGTGGGTTGGATATGCAGAGGCTACGGGATGACACTTATGAGGGCCGCATAGTCGCCAGACTGGAACCCTCCAGCAAAGAAAAGAACGGCGTTTACTTTGGCCATGAACGATCATTATGAATTGAAGAAGAAAGAATCATCCGCCAACGGAGCCGCGGAGGCGGTTGAGCTCTTGGAATCGCAGTTCAGTACTTCCATGGATAGATCTAAACGCATCGCACAGGATATACTGGAGCGGATATGCTCGTCGAAACAATAAGACTTCGTCCTATCGATGGAAGCGGCAACGCGAGCCATTCTCAGCTCCCGGGGGCTGAGGTTCCGGAGGAATTGTTCCCGCCCAGATCTCTTTTCGAGGATGACGAATCCGCAGGACAGAGTGCTATGACCGGTGAACAATTGTCAGTGACCACATCAAGGAAACTGAAGCCGATTGAGCACGAATACTCCGTCGATCTTTCTGAGATAATCAAGTGGCAGTTGGGCCAGCTCTTGCAACCACAGCCCAGGTTCGTGTCGCTTCAACGTTGGGAAGGCTACGTAGTTGAGTTGAAGGGCGACACGTTCATAGCAAGGCTGGCAGACTTGGATAGGTCGGATGCGTTTGAAGAACAAGCGGAGATCGACATCCGTGAAATCCGAGAGGACGACCGCTCTTTGCTCAGGTTAGGAGGCTCTTTCTACTGGACTATTGGATATCGCACTGCAGTTTCCGGTCAACGCGAGCGCGTCTCGATAATACGGTTCCGGCGATTGCCAGATTTCACCGAAGAAGATATAGCCCGCGCTCAGGCAGAGGCCGAACAGGCCATCGAACGTATTGGCTGGTACTGATCTCCTAAGTACACCTCCTGGCTCAAACGAAGTGGAGTTGTCCCTGTTTGGCCCAGGTTACGGGGAGTCTGTAGTGATCCACGCCGGCAATGGAGAATGGCTGATTGTCGACTCATGCCTAGGCGAGTCGGCTGATTCAAACGCCCCTCTAGACTACCTCGCTGGCTTGAATGTGAACTTGGCAGAACAAGTTGCGTTGGTTGTGGCTTCCCATTGGCATGATGACCACATTAGAGGTCTCGCGCGGGTGGTCGAGGCCTGCCCTGGTGCACGGTTCGTGTGCTCAACAGCGATGCGATCTTCGGAGTTCGTACAAGTCGTGAAACTCCACGAGGATGGATCGGTAACCCGAGGATCCGGCGTGGCTGAATTCAACCGTGTGTTGGCAGTTCTCGAAAAGAGGGGGAGTGGCCAAAAGCTGGAATGGGCAGTTGCAGATCGACGTCTTTATCACCGCACCGCAGGCACTCCTGCAGTTGAGGTCTTCAGCCTTTCCCCTGGGGATCAAGCGGTCACCCGAGCCTTCAAACTTTGGCGGGCGCTATTGGACGTCGAAGAAATCCCCAGGACTCGTCTGCTCTCTGGCAGGCCGAATGAAGGAGCCGTTGTGCTTTGGGTCGCGATTGGGGTGAGAAAGCTTCTGTTGGGGAGCGACATCGAAGAGGCTGGTGTGAAGGGATGGACAGCCGTTCTGGGCTCGTTCGGCAGGCCGACTGGCAAGGCTGCTGCCTACAAGGTTTCGCACCACGGATCTGCGAATGGAGACCACTCTGGCGTATGGAACGAACTTCTCGAATCGGAACGAGTCGCTGTGGTGACTCCCCATGTAAGAGGGTCCGTTTCTCTCCCAACCAAAGGTGACGTTAGGCGGATACTTGGCTACACCCCGAAATCCTACATTACGGCTCCACCTGTGCTCCCGCAAACGTATCATAGAGATTCCATGGTGATGCGCACGATCAAGGAAACCACACGCTACATATGCCGGGCGCAGCCCGCTCTTGGTCATGTGCGTCTTCGTGCACCGGCCGATTCCGCAGCATTCAACGAGTGGCGTGTAGAGCTCTTCGGAAAAGCAACAGAGCTTTCCAACATAGCGTAGGAACATGGTTCCGCGCACGCATTGCATCACGACGACCTAGCGGGCGATCAGGGTCTTCTGCCCCTTCGCTCGGTTGTACGTGCGGAAATCGAACAGGTCGACAACCAGGGCGGTAAGGCCAGGAATGAAACCACAGGAAATCAAGGAAATATAATTGTCGTGAGTGTCTGTTCCGGGCAGGCGTTCAAGGGGCTGCAAAGCAGCCTCTTGAACGCCCCTGAGCGAGCCCGTTCGACTCGGGCGCTTCGCGCCTTCGCTCAGGGCGAGTCGAAGGGGCCCTTCGACGGTGATATGTCCTACTGGGTTTACATCCTCCGCCTCGCCGACGGAACTCTCTACACAGGTTCCACCAGTGATCTGAATACCCGCCTGAAAGACCACCGCCGCTGGGCTGGCGGCGCCTTCACACGGGTTCCGGGAAAGAAGGAGTTGATCTACTCGGAAGACTATCCCAACCGCGTCTCCGCCGAGCGTCGCGAACGCCAGCTCAACGGCTGGTCCCGCGCCAAGAAGTTGGCGCTCGTCAGAGACGAGAAGGAATCCCTTCAGCGACTGGCCAGACGCAAGAGCTAGGTGTCCGTCTTTCCGCAGCAGTTGCCCGCGCCAGGATCTCGACGATAGCCTCCAGGCGTTCCTCGGGGGTCATGAGGTCCTCCCGAGCTATGGGTTTGCCCTGAGTCACCTTGTATGGGCCTCCATAGGTAAGCGCCCGGAAAGGGCCGTTTTGTTGCAGCGCGGAAAGCTAGGGAATACTTGGACTTCTTAGCGACGTCGGAGGCAGGCATGGTATAGCGCGTTCGCCCCGATCGCGTCGTGGTGGAGTGGTGTGAGCTAAGGCTGGTAGACCCGGAACAGCACGTCCGACACGATGGCGTCGTGCTAGGGGCAACGGTTGTAAGGACGCTGGGGTGAATAGAGAATGGGGTGCAGATGAGGATTCGGAAGTCCGCACCAAAATGTGGCCAGTCAGTTTTCTCGGGACGTGGCAGCAGGGATAGTCGGCGCAAAAGCGCCATCTGGTCTCTCATGAACGTAGCGGCAAAGATCGCTGCCATAACGCTACTGCTTCTTCCGTTCTTTTCACGCACCGGCCAATCTGCGGAGCTTCTTTCCCCAAGGATTCCTACAACGGTCACGAAACCGTTGTCTAACGATCTCTTCAGAACTACGGTCCACCGGCTGGAGAATGGGCTGACGGTCTATCTTAGTCCGAGTCACGAAGAACCTCGGATATCGGCTTGGATTGCCGTGCGCGCAGGCAGCAAGCACGATCCTCCTGACTCAACGGGTATGGCGCACTACCTTGAGCACATGCTCCTTAAGGGTTCGGAGTCTTTCGGTACTCTCAACTACGAAAAAGAGAAGCCGCATCTGGATCGGATTCTCGCACTATATGAGAAGCTCTTTGATGCGAAAGAGCCGGCCGAACGCAAGAAGATTTACGCTGAGATCGACCAGGAGAACATCCAAGCTTCGCGGTACGCTATCCCGAACGAGTTGGCGGGCTCCTACCGCCAGATGGGGTTCGAGCGCTTCACGGCCTTCACTGGCAGCGAGAGTGTCACGTACATCTGCCATTTCCCTTCAAATCGTGCTGAGGCCTGGGCCAAAGTGGAGGCCGAACGGTTTGCCCGTCCGGTGTTCCGCCTCTTCCAGGGTGAGATCGAGGTCGTTTACGAAGAGAAAAACAAGTATATGGACCATCCGCGCATGGGAATCACTCGGGCGTTGTTCAAGCAACTCTTCAAGAGGCATCCGTATGGCCAACAGACAACGCTTGGTTCCATAGAGCATCTCAAGAACCCATCGCTGAAAAAGATGTACAAGTTCTACGACAAGTACTATGTGCCCAATAACATGGCGATAGCGTTGGCAGGTGACTTTCAACGGGAGCCGATGCTGGCGTTGATCAAGGAGCACTTCGGTTCATGGAAACCCAAGCCGCTGCCCGAACCTAGGCGTTGGGACCTTCCCAAACCGCAGGGTGTCGAACGTATCGAGGTGAAGTATCAGGCCGAAGGACAGGTGGTGATCGCCTGGATGGTGCCCCATAATCGGCATTTGGATGCCGACGCTCTGTATGTGATGTACAGTCTCATGGGCAATAGGGTCACAGGAATTATTAACCTGAGTTTGAATCAAACGCAAAAGGTCAAGCGTGCGGGTGCCTGGCTCTATTTGGCGAACGATGCGGGACAGTTTCAGATAAATGCGGTTCAAAAAAAAGGCCAGACGCTAGAGGAGGCCGAAAATCTGCTCCTTGGCTGTCTGGACAAACTCAAGGCTGGCGATTTCACCGACCAAGATATGCAGGCCATCATAACGAACTATGAGATGCGTGAAAAAAAGAAGGCCGAGTCACATTGGTCCCGTGTGAGCGTCATGGCTCGCTCGTTTCAGCAGTTCCGTGAATGGGAAGAAGTTGCATACCGGATTGAGCGGCTACGTCGCGTGACACGAGATGACGTCTTGAGGGTGGCGCGTAAGTACCTGGGCAACGACTACGTCGTTGCTTATCGGCGCAATGCAAAGGCCGATATTCCGAGGATCAAGAAGCCGGAATTCACCAAGATCGACATTGATCCGTCACGGCAGTCAGAGTTCTTCCGTGGGATTTTGAACGAGCGCGTGCGGCCCGTCAGGCCCCGGTGGCTTAAGCCAGGGCGCGATTACACGGTCACTGAGCGTCCGTGGGGCACCCTGTATGTGGGACCGAATCCTGTCAATGATCTTTTCTCCATACAGCTCACCTTCTATTTCGGTGAAATGCATGATCGCAAGCTCAGTACAGCCCTCAGTCTCCTCCGGCTCTCAGGTGCAGGCGAGCTTTCAGCTGAGGAATTTAAGAGGAAGCTCTACAGCCTGGGGGCTTCGCTCAAATATGGGAGCGACGAGCGCTGGGTGTACATAAACGTGGATGGCCTGGACAAAAACCTTGAGCCTTCACTCGATCTTGTATTCAGACACTTCAATTCACCCAACGTGGCTGCCGGGATCATGGACGAGATGATCCAGGTCGAGATTGGAGCGCACCAGGATAACAAGCAGAATCCCTCCTTTATTTATTCCGCACTCGGTCAGTATGCGCAACACGGTAAGGACAGCCATGTGCTCGCAGCGTTGAATGATGAGGAGTTGCGGGCGCTTAAAGCGGGTGACCTTGAATCGCTTGCCCGCAGGATTCTGGACTTCAAGCGCAACGTCGTCTATGTGGGGAACCGCTCTCTGACCGAGGTTGTCCGTTTGTTGGACGATGGTCACGAAAAGTACGAGTCACCACCGCAAAGCAGGACCATGCGTTACATAAAGCCGGAGCGGACACGGGTGCTATTCACGCACCGCGAGATGGTGCAGTCGCAAGTGGGAATCTATGCAGTGGACGAAGTTTTCAATCCAAAGCACTACGTGGATTACGAGTATCTCACGAATTACATCGGCGGCCATTTGAGTGGTTTGATCTTTCAGGAAATACGCGAGGCTCGGGGGCTGGCGTATCATCCCGACGGCGGGTATTTCGGCGGCCATTGGAAAGGCGACGAGAATCTCTACAAGGGCTGGTTAAACTGTCAGGCTGATAAGACGATAGAGGCCGTGACACTTCTCCGCGATTTGATGCGCAATCCGCCGATGTCTGAAAAGCGTTTCGCGGAAACGGTCAAAACCATAGAGCAAGGGTATCGGACTAAACACCTCGGGTTCCGTGACGTTCCTTCCCAGGCTATGCGCTGGGTGGAGCAGGGAATCACCAGAGGCGATCCTCGGCCGGCTGGGTTCAAGAGAGCGCGGAAATATCGCATGTCTGACCTGGAGTCCTTTGCCGAGAGGTTCCGGGAAAGACCCCTGACCATCTACATTCTGGGCAATCGCGACCGTGTGGACATGGACGAGCTCAAGCAAATGGGGGATTTCAAGGAAGTAACTGTTGAGGATATCTTTCCGTACTGAGAATGAAGCCAAACCTATTTCATCACCTCCGCGATTAAGAGGGTCCCCGGTGCACGCTGAGGTGGGGGCAGCCCGTCCGCCCCGATCTGGTACACGCGCCAGCGCTCCTGCTTGACATTGTCGCTAAATTAGATACGATCGTACTCAGAAAGGCGACGATTGAACCATGGGAACGATTCCGTTTGTGCTCAAAGCCCTGTTTTCCTCGAAACTCCGGGTGAGAATTCTTTCGCACCTCTTCTCCCATCCGGGAGAGGACTTCCATGTGCGCTTCCTGGCCTCGAAGCTCGGGGAGCCCGTCGGGACTACGGGCCGCGAACTCATTCGTCTACAGAAGAGCGGAATCTTGTCATCTCTACGCGTTGGGAACCAAAAGCGCTATGCTCTGGCGAAGGATTTTCCCATCATTGAGGATCTTAGAGGTATCTTTCTCAAGATCTCCGGGGCCGGCGCCGAGTTGCGTGAGGCTTTGGAGAAGATCCCCGGTTTGGAGCTTGCGTTCATCTACGGGTCATACGCCAGCGGGGAAGCGGAGCCGGCGAGCGACATCGACCTCATGGTGGTTGGCAACGTGTCGGACCGGCAACTGGCCCCTGCCGTGGCACGAGCGGAGCGACGTCTGAAGCGTGAGGTCAACTATACGCTTTTCACGCGCGGTGCGGTCGAGAAGAGAGTTGGCAAAGAGGGCGATTTTGTGCATGAAGTGTTTTCCGGTCCCAGGTTACTGCTGATAGGCAAGGTCAATGACAGACTACTCCAGGCTACTTAGCGAAGGCCGGGTCAAGCGCGGCCGCTTCTCGCGCAAGCAGGTTGAGGACTGCCTCGAGATCGCCAGGCGGGACCTGGAAACGGCGAGGTCCGTCATCGAGACGAGCCCGGAGTGGACGTTCAACATCTCCTACAACGCCATGCACTAGGCCGGACGGGCGTTCCTGTTTCACTGCGGTTACCGGACCGTGGGCGAGGGTCACCATGCGACTGTAGTGCAGTTTCTGCGGATCGCGCCACCTATGACAGGGTCGGCACCATATCCCGGAAGGAGGCGGAGGAGGCTATCACCGCATCCTCCCAATTTGTGGACCAGATCGCCAAACGGGTCCAGAAGACTGCGGGCGGGCGTTGAAGGATTCGGGGGCCACGAGACCCTCCGGGTGTGGCCGTCACGATCCCTGTCGCGATTTGTCGCGATACCGTGTCGCAATATGTCGCGATACTTCATAACACCTTTGCCTTCAGCGCATACAGCGATTGCCTCGCTGCTCCTTTCTGGCCGATCAAGCCTGCTTCCTCCATCTTCCGCAGGTCCCGCTGGAGGGTCCGTCTGTTCACTCCGGGACACAGAGCCGCAAGGTCCCGGATGTGCATCTGGTCATGGTCAAGGAGGAAGCCGAGTACCTTGGATTGTCGCTCGTTCAACTCATGGTGCTTCACGAGCAGGTCGGCGCGCATCGCCTTCTTGCCTCGTTCAACCATTTCATGCATTTGTGTGGCCAGCCCACCCACGAAGTACTCCAGCCAGCTGCTCATATCCATGCCGTGCCCTCGCACACTCCTTACAGCCTGGTAGAACGCGGCGCGGTCCTGGTCGTAGAACTCGCTGATGGTGAACAGCCGTTTGAAGTCGTAGCCGGTCCGGTAGAGGCACAGGGTCGACAGCAGGCGAGACGCGCGCCCATTTCCGTCCAGGAACGGATGGATGTGGACGAGCTGGAACTGCGCGATGCCACTGGCTAGCACCGGATGGGTATCCTTCGTTTGGTTCAGCCACGTCACCAGCTCCGCCATCAGAATGGGAACGTCATGCGCCGGCGGCGGTGTGTAGACAGTCTCGCCCGTTGCAGCGTTGACCACGTAGTTCTGGACCTTGCGGTATTCACCCGGTCCCGCTGAACCACCACGCACACCTTCGACCAGCCGCTTGTGGATTTCCCGGATCAACCCCTCCGTGATGGGGTCGCCTTCTTCAAGATATTGCGAGACGAGGTCGAAAGCCCGCCGGTAGTTCAGGAGCTCCTGCACGTCGTCAGGATCGGCCTCGGGAACCTTCTTTCCGGCCAGTAGCAGTTCGGACTGCTCCAATGTCAGCCGAGTGCCCTCGATGTGGGTGGTGTGGTGCGCCTCCAAAACCAGCGCCCGTTCGCCCATACGGCGGATCCAATCTTCCGAGAGCTTCGCGGCCTCCAGGAAACCACGTGCCCGTTCGATGCGGGTGAGCGCGCTCGTGATGGCGTTGGTGATCGTGAACTTCGGATGGAACCCGTCCGAGCCACGCCGGGTCGTCATAATTGCACATGTTATACCATCCCGGCCCGACTGTTTCAGATGAGGTGATACCATGAACTGGCGATGGGAACGAGTACTCCTCCTTCTCTGTCAGCTTCGGATGTTTCGTTAGCCCTTTCAGATCCGTTCGGATTGTGGCACGACCACCACGGCGATCTTAAGCTCAAGGACCCGGAGGACGAGTACAAGATCTTTCTGAAGGAGCAGGGTTTGCGGATTGAGAAGGAACTTCTTGCGAAGCGGCATGCGAGCTTCGTTGATCTTAAAGATGAACCGTTCGAGGCCGCGGCCAAACAGACAGCCGAGCTGATGAAGCAGGGCAACGTTGTGATATACGGTGGTGCTCTGTCAACGGAAAAGCTGGGGCTCTATGGACGGCCTGACGTGATCGTAGTCGAACCTAAGCGGAATGCCGTGATCGAGGAATATAAGTTAGCTGGGGTGCCGGATGATCGCCACAAGATCCAGGCGCTGGCCTATGCGCACCTGATGACCAAGTCCCACGGGCACTCGTGTGAGGCGAGAGTCGTTTCGCGTAACAACGAAGAATTCCCCGTTCCCTATGAGGAACAATTGGTCGAATCGGCTATCCAGCGGGCACGGGAAATCTTGTCCCAGAAAAAGCCTCCTTACCCCGTCCATGATTGTCCTGGTTCGGAGTGGCATGGGCTGCAGAACAAGATGGCCAGGGAGCAGACGGACGTGACGTTGGCCTGGAACGTAGGAAGGGCGATAGCGGGGAAGTTTCACTCGATAGGAGTCCATACGCTCCAGGATCTGGCGAAGATGGATCCTCAAGCGCTCAAAAGCATCAAGGGGTTAGGGGCGAAGAAAATTCCGCAGCTGACAAACTCGGTCAAGGCGCAGCTTAGCAAAAAGGTCATCAAGACTGGAAAATGGGAACCCATTGGAACCGGGGCGGAAACCGAGATCTTCCTGGACTTGGAGGGGACCGGCGAACTGTTCCAGGACGACCCGGCTTGGAACTGCATCTACCTGATTGGCGTAATAGCTAGAGAAAAGGGCAAGGTGGGCCCCTACAAATCGTTCTTGGCGAAGGTTCCGGAGCAGGAGAAGGGGATCTTGGCCCAGTTTCTGGAGTACCTCAAGGCGCAGCGATCGGAATACTGGCTCCTTCATTGGTTTCACTACGAAAGGTCGCAGTTGAAGAAGGCGTGTGAAAAACATGGGCTCCAAGAGGAGTTTGAGCGATGGATCGCGCCTCGCTTGAAAGATCTGAGAGTGCCAGCCCAAGCTGCCTGCGTCTTGCCCCTTCCCAGTTGGAGTATCAAGGCTGTCGGGCCGCACTTTGGTTTCGAATGGAGTCAGGACGCGTCGGAGGTGGACGCCATGAAGAGTGCGATGATCTGGTTCAAACAGGCTGCGAGCGGAGGGGACGGCGCCGGCCTAGGCAAAGTGATCAGGTACAACGAAGACGACTGCCGAGCCATGATCGTGGTTCTGGACGGGTTTGAGAAGCTCAGTGAGTGTACGTAAACGCTCGCAGCGTTCCCGAAAAGTGGTCTCGGACGGCAGGAGTGCCGGAAGAAGCCATCCGTCAGACAATCCTATGTTCGCGCCAGATGCCGGGATCGGTTTCATGTCATGAATTTCGCCATCACCGATAATTTTGGGAAAGGTGTTGGCATCACCCCGTGGCTGACGGTCGCTATCTTTCTCTTCGCGGGCCCTGGTTCTGCTTCGCAGGACCCAATAGCGAGGCAATCCAACTTTCAAAGGGGCTTCACCCTTGCGGGCTGGTGGTCTGAGGCCTATATCCAGAAAACTGTTCCAGACCAGGTTCAGGTGCTCTCCGAGGGCGGGGTGGATTGGCTTTCCATCGTGACCCGGTGGTTTCAGGAAACCCGGAATTCCACCCTCATCGAACCTTGCCAAGCGGAGAGTCCCAGCGACGCGAGTCTGCGGCGCGTCATCCGCCTGGCCCGGAAACTAGGCATGCAGGTCATGCTCAAACCCCACATAGACCTCCTCAAGGAGGGATGGCGAGGGGAGATAGCCTTCGTGAAGGCGGAAGATTGGGACCGGTGGTTCAAGAGCTACACCACGTTCATCCTCCACCATGCCCGGCTGGCTGAGGAGGAAAAGGTGTCTCTGTTCTGTGTGGGTGTGGAGCTTGATGGTACGCGCCACCGGGAGAAGGACTGGCGTGCCGTCATCGAGAAGATCAGGAGAAAGTTTTCGGGTTCCCTGACCTACGCCGCCAATTGGGGCCGGGAAGCGGACATCACCTGGTGGGAGGCTTTGGACTACGCTGGGGTGGATGCCTACTTTCCTTTGGCCGAAGGGGCCGGGGCGTCCGTGGCGGAGATTCAACGAGCATGGAAGGAGCACCGGGAACACCTTCGGACATGGCAGTCCAGGATACACAAGCCCGTCATTTTCACTGAGGTGGGTTTCCGCAGCCTCGCCGGCGCGGCCGTCAAGCCATGGGAGTGGAAGACCAGCGGGAGGGTTTCTCTGGATGAGCAGGCCCGCCTCTATGAAGCAACCTTGGAGATATTCTGGAAGGAGCCCTGGTTCTACGGTTTCTACTGGTGGTGCTGGGATGTCCAGCCGCCCAAGGACTCGACGACAGATAGCTCCTTCAGTCCTCAGGACAAGCCGGCCTGGAAGATTCTGAAGAGTTTCTACCTTCGCTAAAGCGGGAACCCGGCCGAGACTGACCGCATCGTCACCGGGTGCCGAGGCGTTTTGGAATTTCCCTTGGGTACTCGGGGAAGTAGCGGCCAATCAGGGGCAAGGCGAAGGAGCTGAGAATCGATTCCTTCGGCTCGCGTTCAAGGAGAAAAGCGAAGGATTCTTCCACCAGCCGTTCCGGTGTGACCTGGCTTGGGTCGCCGGAGAGATTTTCGTAGTCCTTGCGCGCGAGAGTCACCGTGAATCCGGCTTTTCCGCGGCCGTCGTCCACGGTGACGCTGTAGGTCCATCCGGCGTCATTCGAGGATTTCTCGGCAACCGTGATCCTGGCCATTATTGGTTGCCCGTGATGTCGCTGGGACGCATCCACACCACGTGATCGTGGAGGTGTGCGTGGATCCGGTCGATGACGGTGGTGAATGCCGGCCAGCCCACACCCGTGGCCGGATTGAGCCCTTGCCAGTGAGCGTAGAAGAGACAGTAGGGACTGCCGCTGCGGACATGGCGGACGATGATCCCGGACTTCCCATCTGCCGTGATGTAGTAATCCGGGTTGACGCGGTCACGATTGTTCTCCCAGATGCCAAAGTGATCCTCGGCATTCGGCATCAGGTCATAGACGGCATACTCACCATCCCTCGCCTTGAGATTGATGCCGAAGTTCGATTCACTGGCATCGAAAAAGCACGGGACGGTGCGGCCCCGGAACTTGCCTTGCTTGGCTAGATTGAGCAAGGCTTTCCAGACATTGGGATTGGGGTCGTTTCGGCCTGTCGCTTGCAGTTCCGCGTACCGCCGGTTGCAGACGTCGCAGCTACAGCCGGGCCATGTGAGACCGGTGAACCGAATCCCGGCTCGCTCTCCCTCGGCGATGATGTTCGTGAAGTAGCGCTCGTATTCCTCGACGGTGACCGTCGGCTCGTGCAGCCACAGACCTTCATGCGGGGCGGGGCCGGACTCGCGCCCAGCGACGAAATCAAACAGGCTGCGATGGGTCATGATCTCCATGTGCGCATCGATGCCGCACTCCCAGGCCCGTCGGATCTGCTCGAGGTACGCCCGCTCCGCCTTGTCCGGGTTTCGAGTCATGCACCTGCCGCTCGCACCCAGGATGACACTGGATTCGCCGGCAATGTGATGCGCGGCGCAGTAGTCCAGGAACGTCTGGAACGCCTCGACCCCCGCCACGCCCGGTCCTGTGTCGTCGCAGTAGAACGACAGGATGGTCTTGTTGGACATCAAACTTCTTCCTGATCTGGTCTGTGCTAGACTCTAGCACACCACTGTTACAATAAAAGCACGAGGCCCCACATTGTCGTTCGTTCGGGCCCGGGGATGTGCCGGAGATGCCAAAGGAAACGGTCCGAGTCGGGGTCGCGCAGATCGATTGTAAGCTCGGCGACGTTACCGTAAACATGGAAACGATTGCCGACTTCGTCCAGCGCGCCAAGAAAGAAAAGGTCGAGCTTCTCATCTTCCCCGAGCTGGCTCTCAGCGGGTATGCCATGGGCGAGGGCTTTTCCGGCGCGGCGATCCGCACCGACAGTCCCCACGTCAAGCGTCTGCGGGATTTGTCGCGCGATCTCCCCTTCGTCGTTGGCTTCATTGAAGAGACCGAGCGGGACGAGTTTTTCAACAGCGGCATGTTCATCCACGAAGGGCGCATCCGCCATGTCCACCGCAAGATCTACCCTCCGACCTACCGGATGTTCGATGAGCGCCGGTACTTCAGCCCGGGTCCCGGCATCCGCGCGTTTGAGACGCCCTGGGGGAGAATGGCCATCCTCATCTGCGGCGACTGCTGGCACCTGCCGGTTCCGTACCTCGCCGTTCAGCAGGGGGCGAATGTGCTGCTTGTGCTCGCCGCCAGTTCACGGGAGGCGCTCCTGCCCTCCACTCGGTGCGAGGATGCGTGGGAGCACCTGAACCGGAGCTACGCGCTGACGCTTTCCACCTTCGTGGTCTTCGCCAACCGAGTGGGGTCCGAAGCTGGCCTCAACTTCTGGGGTGGCTCCCACGTCGTCCTGCCTGACGGTAACCTGGCTGGGCAGGCGTCGATGGAGGGGCCGGACCTGCTGGTGGCTGAGTTGGACTTGAGATTGCTGCGCCAACAGCGCCTCATTCTTCCGTTTCGCCGCGACGACAGCCTTCACTGGACGGTGGAGATGGCGAAGCTGGTGCTCCATGACAAGGATCTTCAGGTGAGCGGATTCCTACGCGAGGCGGTCCTCGAGCATGGCGACTCCCGGGCGGGGGCGCCCCTCCCCGCTCCGGAGGATGTGCCCCGCCTGACCCGTATTCGAAGTCGGCGGGGTAGTCAGCTGTGTCCGCGTACCCGAATCCCCGCTTCGATTCCAAGGTTTTCCGGTTCGACTTCAAGAGCAACATCGGCATCATCGAAACACACCAGCACCTCTCCGAGCCGGACGTGGAGGATCGCACGTTCGGGTGGGGACACAATCACATCGAACTCATTCTGGAGACCATGGACCGGTGTGGTGTCGAGGCGTCGATCCTGCAGCCCCTGGGAGGCGCCGATGATCCGTCCCGGGTGCACCGCCGCATCCACGAGTATGCGCAGCAATACCCCGGCCGGATCTTCGGGATCGCGAGCGTCAACGTCAAAGAGTACGGCGTTGAGAAGACGATCGCCGAGTTCGAGCGGTGCGTAGGACAGTTCGGTTTCGTAGGTATCAAGTTCCACGGGTTTTCCCATGGCATTAACCCCCAATCCAAACAGGCGGAGGTCTACTTCGACGCGGCGAAGGAGCTGAAGGTGCCGCTCATGGTGTGTGTCGGCGCTCACGGACAGCCGTTCACGAACCCGGGCCTCTTCGTGGAGCGCATCGAGCGGTATCCCGATGTCAGGATGATCTTCGCGCACATGGACTACTGCATCGCGGAGACGGTCATTGCCCAGGCAGCGCGCGTACCGAACTTGTACCTGAGCACCTCGCTCTCCATCGTCCCTTACCTGGAACGGGCCCTGACGCACGCCGGCGCGTCCAAGATCATGCTGGCCTCGGAGGATGCGCCGAGCATCCCTGCGGAGATCGCCAAGGTCGTCTTCGCGTCGCACTCGGACGAGGAGCTGACGCACGTGCTGCGGCAGACAGCCATTGACGTGTTCGGGTTGAACGGGCGGCTGCAATCAAAATCGTGAGTTGATCGACCTCTCCGGCGCCATCGACCTGCATGTCCACACCGCGCCGGATGTCTACCCCCGTTCCGTGGACGACTTTGGAGTGGTCCGCCGCGCGGAACAAGAGGGGATGCGGGCGGTGCTCCTCAAAAGCCACCACACGCTGACGGCTGACCGGGCGGCGGTCGCGGCGAAGGGTGCGGGGCTGGCAGTCTTTGGAGGGTTGGCCCTGAACCGCACGGTGGGAGGGCTCAACCCAGATGCGGTGGAGGCGGCCCTCGCCTTCGGTGCCAAGCAGATCTGGATGCCCACGATCCACGCCACCCACTGCCTGAAAACGGCGGAGCAGGAGATGTTCCGGGCCGAGGCGCGGAAGGGGGTTGAGGGGATCTCCATTCTGGACGGGGAGGGCGGGCTGGTGCCGGAGATCGGCCCGCTCCTGGAGCTCATCCGGGACGCGGATGTGATTCTGGGGACAGGGCACCTGTCGCCGGGCGAGAGTCTGGCGCTGCTCCGCAGGGGCAAGGACATGGGGCTGAAGAAGATGCTGGTGACGCACCCCTTGATGAGTTTCATCCGCTTCCCGGATGACGGGATGAGGGAAGCCGTGTCCTTGGGCGCGCGGCTGGAGTTCGACGCGCTCTCCTGTTGGAAGACCTGGCCAGGCGCCGTGCCGCCGGCCCGCACTGCCGCGGCCATCCGTGCGGTCGGTCCGAGTCACTGCGTGCTCGCCACGGACGGTGGACAGGCCTCCAACCCGTCCCCGCCGGCGATGCTGCGGGAATTCGTAGCGTCGCTGTCCAACGAGGGAATTTCCGAGGCCGACCTCCGCGTGATGATGTGTGCGAGCCCCGCGCAACTGCTGGGTCTCTGATTACCTCATCGTCTTTTCGAAGAATAGAATCGCGTTGCTCACCGGACGTCCACCGCTTTGATCGAACGGGCTGAGGTGCCGTCTGATATTCTGAATGCACGCAGCATGGATGGCATGGCGCGGAATGGCTCTTCCAGAGGATCCAGGGCCGGGATGGGGTCCGGCAACAGAGAGCACAGGCTCTTCGACGAGGGCTGGCGCTTTCATCTGGGCGATGTTCAGAGCGGGGAGCGGCCCCGGCTGGATGACTCCTCCTGGCGCGCGGTTGACTTGCCCCACGACTGGAGCATCGAAGACCTGACTGGCTCTTCAATGGGCCGGACCCGGGGCCCGTTCGACCCGGCAGCGGTGGGCGGGCGCAGCACCGGCTTCACCGTCGGCGGCATTGGCTGGTACCGCAAGCGCTTCACCTTGCCCGCGAAACTCAAGGGACGGCGCGTGCATGTGCGGTTTGACGGCGTCTACATGAACGCCGATGTCTGGATCAACGGGACGCACCTGGGCAATCATCCATATGGCTACACGAGCTTCTGGTACGATTTCACCCCTTACCTACGTTTCGGCGGCGAGAACGTGCTGGTGGTCCGGGTGAAGAATGAGGGGAAGAACACCCGCTGGTACTCCGGCTCCGGGATCTACCGCCACGTCTGGCTGACCGTGACGGGACCGATTCATGTCGCACACTGGGGGACGTACGTCACCACGCCTCGAGTCAGCCGGGACTCGGCGGACGTCAGGGTTCGCACGAGGGTTCGCAATGAGACGCGCGAGGAGCGGGAAGTCACTCTCCGGACCAGGATCGTGGGCGCCAGAGGCAAGGCAGGCGCTTGGGGCGAGGCAAGGCTGACGGTTCAGGCCGGTGCCGAAGCCGAATTTGACCAGATCGTGGCGGTGCAGAACCTGAAGCTGTGGTCTCCGGAGAAGCCAGCTCTCCACGCAGCCGTCAGCGAGGTCATTGTCGGCCGGCGCGTCGTGGATCGTGCCGAGACTGTCTTCGGCATCCGCAGCATCTCGTTCGACGCGAAGAACGGCTGTTTGCTCAATGGCAAGCCCGTTCTCCTCAAGGGTGGTTGCATGCACCACGACAACGGCTGCCTGGGCGCGGCCACGTACGACCGCGCGGAGGAGCGCCGCGTCAGGCTGATGAAAGACAACGGTTTCAACGCTATCCGCACCTCTCATAACCCGCCTTCGCCGGCCTTCCTCGACGCGTGCGACCGACTCGGGATGTTCGTGATTGACGAGGCCTTTGATCATTGGGAGTGGCCGAAAAACGACCAGGACTACCACCGCCACTTCAAGGAGTGGTGGAAGCGTGACATTGAGAGCATGGTGCTGCGGGACCGCAACCATCCCAGTGTCATCATGTGGAGCATTGGCAACGAGATCCCCGAGCGAGGCACGGAGGTGGGGATACGTAACGGGAAGATGCTCGCCGAGCATGTCCGCAGCCTCGATCCGACACGGCCAGTCACGGAGGCCGTGTGTGGAGCCAAATTCCGCTGGGAGCAGTTTGATCCGTACTTCGCCAACCTCGATGTGTGCGGATACAACTACAAGCAGGGGAAGTACAGGCCGGACCACGAGCGCGTGCCCAGCCGGGTGATGTACGCAGCCGAGTCATTCCCGATGCACGCGTACGACTTCTGGATGGCGGTTCTTGACCAGCCCTGGGTGGTGGGTGATTTTGTCTGGACGGGGTATGACTATCTCGGCGAGGCGGGGATCGGATGGTGGAGCTTTGCAAAAGAGCCGAAGGAGATTTTCCCGTGGACGGTTGCTTACTGCGGCGATCTGGACCTGTGCGGGTTCAAACGCCCCCAGTCATACTACCGGGACGTTCTCTGGAAGACGGGCCGCAAGGTATCCATGTTTGTCCGCAGCCCTGAGCCGAGGTTTGGACCAAGGGAGTCGATCCTCTGGGGATGGGACGACGTGCACGCGCGCTGGAACTGGCCCGGCCACGAAGGCAAGATCTTGAACGTTGATGTGTATTCGGCCTGCGAACGCGTGCGGCTTTTGCTGAACGGCCGCAATCTAGGGGTGAAGAACACCTCCCGGAAGAGCCGTTTCAAAGCCAGTTGGAAGGTGCCCTACGAGCCTGGGGTGCTGAAAGCCGTGGGCTACGACGGCGGCAGGAAGGTCGCCACATGGGAGCTGAGGACCGCCGGCAAGCCGGCGAAACTCAAGCTGTCGGTGGACCGGAAAACCCTGGCTGCGGATGGGCAGGACCTTTGCTTCGTGACCGTCGAGGTGCGCGACGCTCGGGGAATCCGTCATCCGACCGCGGAGAACCTGATCTGGTTCAGGATCGAAGGTGCGGGTTCGATCGCCGGCGTTGGCAGCGGCAATCCCGTGAGCGTCGAGAGTTTCCAGCGCTCCCAGCGCAGGGCGTTCGAGGGACGTTGTCTCGTCGTGGTCAAGTCAGGGCGGAGCCCCGGACGCGTACGGCTGACCGCCGAGGCCGACGGGCTGCGCTCGGACAGTGTCGCGCTTTCCGTTCAGTGAGTTTCTTGGTGCTCGGTGCCGCAGGGGCCGCCGCCGGTGGCGACTTTTAGGCTGACTTCCTGGCCGTGCCGGTTGAACAGCGGATGGTAGTGATGGGCCACTTCGAGGCATGAAACGCCTACGTAGTGGCAAATGAACGAGCGGCGGAACCGGTCTTTTGACATGTTCGGCCTGGAGCCATGGACCACGTTGCCGTTGAAGAACAGTACGTCGCCGGCTTCGAGTTGCAGCTTGTGGACCGTAACGCCTTCCGATGGCACCTCTAGATCTTTGTCATACGTGACTCCCATGGTCTTCACCAGTTCCTTCATGGGAATGATCTCTTTGGTAAAGGACACGGATGAGTCAGCGTTCCTGTCCGGGCAGATGAGCGGAATCTCATGGGTGTTGGGAATCACCTGGAGGCCACCGTTGCCCTCATCCATAGGATCCACCGCCACCCAGGCGGCGATGCATGTCCCGGGCCTCACGTTGAGATAGAAATTGTCCTGATGCCAGGCCTGCCCGCGGGCACCGGGCGGCTTGAAGTAGAACATGCTCTGTGCGGCGAGCGCCTCTTCGCCGAGCAAGTCTTCCAGGACGTCGAAGATCTGGCCATCGAGGAGGTGGTGCTTCATGATGGGCATGAACCTGTGCGGGTGCATGACCCGTGGGTAGACCGCCAGCGGGTCGCCCTCCTTGAAATCAAAATGGAATCCGTCGCGGCTCCCTTCCGGGTGCGGCTCGTAGAAGCCCTTCACCCCGCCCTTGGCGTGCATCTCCATGAACGTATCCGCGATCCGCTGGACATCGTTCTTGAACAGCCCAGGTTCGATGTGATAGCCCAGGTGGTCGTAGGCTTGGGCCCGGGCGCTTCGCGTGATGGTGATCATGGCCATGGTGTTTTCCTCCTCAGCAGATTTTTCCTCGCTTGCCGTTGGGGCCGTGGCCTGGAGGATTCTCCCCGACCCAACGCTCGTCCACCGGCTCGGAGGCGAGCTGGTACCGGGAGTCCGTGGACAGGCGAAACGACTTCGAGTGATTGTCCAGGCCGCCGTGCACGAGGTACATCTCGAAGATCACCACGTCGCCCGCCTTGAACTCCGAGGTGAGCCAGCGACCCTTCATCCCACGCCGCAGCTCGGCCGGATCGCTTGAGAGCCAGCCGTTGTTGCCTCTCGCCTGCCGAGCTGAGTCGGGACGGTTCACGCAGTAACTGTCCACGTCCTTGGTCCCGTAGGTCTTTTTGAGCCGCTCGTGCTTGTTGGAGCCTTCCAGCAGCATCAGCCCGCCCTCTACGTACCCCACGTCCCCGAGGGGAGTCCAGGCCGTATAGAGCCGTTTCGTGCCCCGGCCCATGTAGACGATGTCGTAGTGCGGCGGCGTGCCATGGCCTGGCGCTACGCACCGGATCCAGGTGTAGTCAAAATGCCGAACCGGTCCGCCGAGGAACCGCGTGAAAAATTCCATCATGGGGCCGGAGTACAGGACCTTGTGCAGCGGCTCGTTGTCCCGCGCAAGATCAGGACGGAATTGCATCTGCGTCCCTGGCTTGACCACCGCTTTCATGTCGGGTGCGTCTGGATCCAGAAGACCTTCCCGCTTAAGACGGGAAATCATCTCCTGACGGGCTGCCAGGACTTCATCCCGGTTGAGTAACCCCGGCAGCAGAAGATACCCTTCCTCCTTGATGCGGGCGCGCAGCGCCTCGGTGTCGTGCGCAATGTCGCCGGAACGGCGCATCTCCCCGCAGCACCCAGGCGCCAGGTCCAGCCTCTTACCCATAGACATCAGAGGTGGAAGGGTTGTGGTGCTCATCGTTCCATTTATGATAACAGGGCGCGTTGGGCTCGCCCATGCGTGCCCTGGTAGGTGTTAGATAATAGACTCGTGAGCAAGAAGGCTCTTGGCTGGGTGGGTTTGGCTCTGCTGCTGGGGGTTGTGGGTTACTTCATCGGCAAGGGACTGTGGGAGAGGCACGTGCCTTCCGATCCCGGGGAGCAAGCGCGCCATCTTCTTAGAGAACGCAAGCGTTTGGACCAGACCGTATGGGCTAAGGAGGTGCTGGCTCAGCGGTACGAGGGAGCGGCGATTGCCTTATGGGATAAGCTTCGGCCCGCAAAAGACAAATGGTCCGCGCTTGAAAACCTTGTCTTTGAAGAACTGGTGCTTGGCAAGCCCCTCAAGACCGAGGACTTGGGCTGGGGCATCCTCAGGACCCGCTACGCGGGCTTGGGACCTGTCCTGAAAAAGAAAGAGTGGAAAGCCTGGCTTAAGACCCTTAGGAATCAAGGCTTCGTTTTTGTCCAGGGTGAGCTTCACCATAAGAAATTTGACCTTGAGCCTGTTGATGGGGCGAAGGAGGCGAGATCGGTTTTTTCAATTGTGGGGCATCTGCGCCAGCCCTCAAGTCAGCGCAAGCTCATGGTGGAGGGGCGGGTTGAGGTGAAGTGGAGCTCTTCCAAGGACGTGGAGGGGAACTTCATCCCGCGCTCCATCAAGACGCTGTACATCGACCTGACCGAGTGGAAAGGCCCTGAGGTGATGGAGGAAGTCTTCGTGATCGAGCCGGGACCTTCCAAACAGTCGAATTACCCGGTGGCGCCGCTGCTCGTCTATGACCTGGACCGGGACGGGGACCCGGATGTCCTGGTGCCCCGGTTCAACGAACTGTACTGGAATCAGGGTGACGGCCGCTTTACGAAGGCCCGTCTGTTCAAAGACCAGTCTCCGATGTCCCTCACCGCAGTCTTTGCGGCCGTGGTTGCGGACTTCAACTCGGATGGGGCTGCGGATGTCTTTCTCTTCAGGAGAAGCTCTCAGCCTATGCTCTACTGGGGCAGGCCGGACGGGTCTTTTGCGACCCCGACGACGGTGGTGACCATTCCTGGCGCGACCTGGGAGAACCCGCAGGTGCCCACCGCCGGTGACGTTGACGGGGATGGCGACCTGGATGTCTGGATTGGCCAATACAAACGGCCGTACTGGGATGGGAATATGCCCACGCCCTATTACGACGCCAATGACGGGTATCCCTCCTATCTGCTGATCAATCAAGGCGGGGGGCGGTTTACGGACGCCACGGAACAGGCGGGCCTGGCGCGTAAACGATTCCGGCGGAACTTCAGCGCCTCCCTGGTGGATCTGGATGGGGACCTAGACCTGGACCTGATCACCGTGAACGACTTCGCGGGGCTTGACGTGTATCGGAACGACGGCCGTGGGCATTTTACGGACGTGTCCAGCTCAGCGGTGGACGAACGGCACTGCTTTGGCATGGCCCACACGTTTGGGGACTACAACCTGGACGGGAAGCTGGATATGTACATTATTGGCATGAGCTCCACCACGGCCAACCGGCTGGCCTACATGAACCTGGGCCGGGAGGAGTTTCCCGAGGTGCAAACGTACCGGGTGAAGATGGGCTACGGGAACCGGATGCTGCTTGGGG
>CAZPLZ010000013.1:0-29967 GCA_964587525.1 uncultured bacterium
TGCTACGGCTCGCCGGGCGGGACGGGCGTCCGGTGCTGCGCCCAACCAAAGGCGCGCACGTGGTGTACGGTGAATCGCTGACCAACCATGCGATGATCCTGCGCACCCGCCGCGACCGCCGGGTCTTTATCATCCTGCCCTGGAACGGTCTGACGCTGATCGGCACGACCGACACCGATTTCACGGGGGACCCGGGTGACGCCCAGGCGACGCCCGACGACGTGCGCTATTTACTCGAAGAAGCGGCTGCCGCCCTGCCGGCGTCGCGCATCGCCCCAGAGAAGGTTTTATCCACGTTTGCAGGTGTTAGGCCACTGCTCAACAGCAACGTCAGCCACCCATCCGCCGCCTCACGCGAGCATGCCATTACCGAAGCTGTACCGGGGCTCCTATCGGTCCTAGGCGGAAAATTCACAACCTTCCGCGCGATCGCGGAGGAAGCTGTAGACCGGATCCAGGAACGGCTGGGCGGACCTCGCACCGCGTGCCGAACCACCGAGCTGCCGCTGCCCGGCGCCGAGCCGTCCACGCTTCCAAGTTCCCCGCCACCCACGCCCGCTTGGCTCCGACTTCTCGGATTCTATGGCACGCGCGCGCGGGTGGTGCTGGAGCGTGGGGGCATGATTCCGGACGGACTGGAGCCACTGTGTCCACACACCTGGCACCTCCGCGCCGAGGTGCTGCACGCGGTGCGTGAAGAAATGGCAGTAACGCTTGCGGATATTCTGGATCGCCGGCTGGGGCTGACCCATACCACACCCTGCCGGGGCGCGGATGCCGCTGAAACCGCGGCTCGCCTGGCGGCGCCGCTCTTAGGCTGGAACGAAACGGAGATGAAAAATCAGGTGGAACGCTATCAGCAGAGAGTCCCCCCTCACCCTCCCCTCTCCCCCTCAATAGGGGGAGAGGGTAAAGAATGAACTCAACCCGGCGACGCTAGCTTGCTGCGGCGATCACCCTGAACTGCTCGTACGACAGGGTCGAGTCGTCCACGATCAAGAGTTCGGCCTGGGCCTGCTCGGCAAGGGCAGCCTTCAGGAGCCGCGCATCGTCCCGCAAAAGCCTGCCCAGGCGCGGGTTGACCTTAACCGTGACCGGGGCCTGGCCCCCCTCGCGTAACGTCCGCATAATCTTGCGGGCCACGAGGATCGACAAAGTGGCCGGGGACAGCGTGCGGCCCCGTCCTTGGCAGGTGGGACAGGTATCGGTCAGGTGATGGTACGGGGTGTCGTCCACCCGCTTGCGCGTCATCTCCACCACCCCCAGCGGTGAGAGCACCGCCACCTGGGTCTTCACCCGGTCGTGCTTCAACGCCGCTTCCAGCACCTCCATCATCTGCTGCTGATGTTCAAGATTGGGCATGTCGATGAAGTCCACCACGATGATCCCGCCGATGCCACGTAGCTTGAGCTGGCGGGGAATCTCCTGCGCAGCATCGAGATTGGTGCGCAAGGCGACCTCTTCCGGCGAACCCTCCTCGAACGGGCGGCCGGAGTTCACATCCACCACGGTGAGCGCCTCGGTGAAATCGAACGCCAGCGAACCGCCGCTCTTGAGGAAGACACGGTGCTCAAAGAGCTGCTCCAGCTCCGCTTCCAACCCCGTCCGCCAGAACAGCCCACCCTGTGACTCCACCTCGATGGATCCAGCCAAGTCAGGATACCGATCCCTCGCAAGTTCGCGCAGCTCCTCGCCCCCCTTGGACGGCGAGACCCGGATGCGTTCCACCTCCGGGCCACACATGTCGCGCAGAGCCCGCACGCGCAACGGCGCCTCCTGCCGTAAGGCGGACGGGACCGGAGCTTCAGCCGCCCGCTTCTCAATCTGCTCCCACTCCGCCAGGATCAGCTTCAGGTCGGTCTCCAGGACTTCTAATGTCTTGCCAAGCGATGCGGTTCGAGCGACCAAGCCATACTCCCCCGGACGCACCTTGGCGATCAGCTCCTCCAACCGCGCCCGTTCAGCGTCCTCCGCGATGCGCCGGGACACCTTCAAGGCGGGAACGTTCGGCATCAACACCAGGAACCGGCCGGCCAGACTGACTCGCTGAGTGACCTGCGCGCGTTTACCCCCAAAGGGCCGCTTGGTGACCTGCACGAGAAGGTTCTGTCCCCGCACGACCAAGCTGAGCTCACCGGTATCAGGATCGCGCAGCGGCAAGAAGGCGGCTTCGCCTTCCCCGATATCCACCAGCGCTGCGCCAACAGACGAAAGGAGCGACACCACCCTTCCCATGTACACCGATCCTACGCGTGGCACGTCACCTGGGCGCTCCAGGGAAAACTCCGTGAGCATGCCCGCCTCCCGGATGGCGACCCGCTCTTCCCATGGCTCGATTTCGATCAGGACTTCCTGGTTCGGCACAGTCATATCTTCTGGAGATAGATCAACGGCGGTCCTGCCGCCCAATGCTCAGCAGTATACCGACCAGTCCAGTGCTGATCAATAATGAAGAGCCCCCGTACGACAGGAGGGGCAGCGGCAACCCGCTCACCGGCATGAGTCCTACGTTCATGCCCAGATTGATGAGGGTTTGTGACGCCAGCAGTGCCACGATCCCGACAGCCAGGTACATCCCGGTGGGATCCCGCGCCCGCTGCGCAATCCTCAGTCCCTCGAGGAAGAGGAACAGGTACACCATCAGCACGATGCAGCACCCAACCCAGCCTGCCTCCTCACCCAGCACCGACACAATAAAATCGGTGTGGTCTTTGGGGATATACCCCAACCGGTTCTGCGTCCCGTTCATCCACCCCCGGCCTATCAACCCGCCCGATCCAATCGCCGTGATGGACTGAATGACGGCGTAGCCGCCCCCCAGGGGGTCCCGGTAGGGGTTGAGAAAATTCAGGATGCGGGCGCGCTGGTAATCTTTCAGGAACGCCCACACAAACGGGGCGGCTACCACCCCCGCCGCACTGGCCGAAGCCATAAAACCTACGGGTGCGCGGGCCACGATCCACACCGCAACCGTCAAGAGCAAAAGTAGCATCGCCGTGCCCAGATTGGGCTGGCTGGCGATGAGCACCATCGGCACGCTCACGATGAAAAGGCTTACGCCCAACCACCGGGGCCACCCAGCCCTCTTCAGGGGATTGACCCACTGCGGCGCCGCAGCGGCAAGCCTGACGACCATGAGCAGCACGCCCAATTTGATGAACTCACCGGGCTGCATGAAAACAGTCCCCAGGGCAAACCACCGGCGCGCGCCAAAGCTTTCGACGCCCACACCCAGGACCAACACCAGCAGCAGCAGACCGATGCCGTAAATCCAGAGGCTCAACCGGACCAGCAGGTGATAATCCACCGACGCGCCAGCCATGAGGACGATGAAGCCGAAGCCGATCCAGGTGGATTGCCTCACCACAGCCGTTGGCAGCGGAAAGATCCCCCCCTGCGCCGGAGGAAGCGTGGCTGACAGCACCAGGGCCCAGCCCACAGCCAGCAACAACACGGTGCAGACCACCACCATCTTGTTGAGGCTCGACCAGAACCGGCGAACACGGTACCACATAACTCCTCGAGCCCCCCTAAGAGCGAGCCAGTGCCGCCGTCTTCGCTACGGCAGCACCACGGCGGAGCTCATCCCAGGTTTTCAGCACCGAGCGGGTGAGGAGCGCCGCGATGAAGCCGCCGGCAAACCCGTGCTCGATGAACGTTACCACGATGATTTCCGGGTCCTCGGCTGGCGCGAACGCGACGAAGGCCGCGTGGTCTTCACCGTGCGGGTTCTGGATCGTGGAGGTTTTGCCGCTGACAGCCAGGCTGGCGAGGTGGCACCGGTAGCCAGTCCCGCTGCGAAAATTGACGCACCCCCACAACCCACGCTTGACCAGGGCCCAGGTGGACGGCGCAATGGACATCCGCCGCGAGACCTGGGGGGTCACGACCTTCACGGTCCGGCCACGGTTATCCTCCACCCGTTTCAGAAGATGCGGACGCACCGCGCGTCCTTCCAGCGCGGTCAGGGCCGTCATCTGGACCAGCTGCAGCGGGGTGGCCAGCAGGTACCCCTGCCCGATGGATAACTGCACGGTGTTACCCGGAAACCACGGCAGGTGAAAGAGCCGCTCCTTCCAGGCACGCGTTGGCACGTGCCCGCTCTTTTCATTCGGCAGATCGATCCCGGTGGGCTCACCGAACCCGAACTGCTCGGCGTACTTTGCAATCAGGTCAACCTTCAGGGCCAGACCGGTCTTGTAGAAGAAAATATCGCACGAGTGGATGAGCGCCCGCTCCACGCTGATCCAGCCGTGGCTCCCAGGATCCTTCCAACATTTGTATGGCCAGGTCTTGATCCAGAGAATACCCGAACACTCAAACTTCTTGTCCATGCTGACCCCACCAGATTCGAGTGCGGCGGTCGCCATCACAACCTTGAAGATGGAGCCCGGCGAGTACAGCGCCTGGGTGGCGCGATTCTGCAGCGGACTGTTACGGTCGCGGATGAGCTTCCGCCAGCGTCGCCGCGTAATCCGGCCTCCCGCAAACCAGTTCGGATCAAAGCGGGGACTGGTCGCCATGGCGAGGATTTCACCCGTCTTAGCCCCCATGGCTACGATCGTGCCTACGCGGTCGCCCAGCAGCTCCTCGCAGCGCTCCTGCAAGCGGCGGTTAAGGGTCAGCACGACCCGCTGGCCCGGCC
Organism: uncultured bacterium; assembly: GCA_964587525.1. Taxonomy (GTDB): domain Bacteria; phylum Oederibacteriota; class CAKKQC01; order CAKKQC01; family CAKKQC01; genus CAZPLZ01. Next base: position 4,646 of record CAZPLZ010000013.1, read on the forward strand.
GCGGCAGCCGGCGGCCACGCAGCTTCACTTGATGCCCCAGCGCATCAACCTCGACCTCCACACCGCCGTTCAACCCTTTCAGGAACCGCTCGGCGCCCTTCTCCATACCGAACTTGCCGACCAAGTCGCCAGGGATGTAGTTCCCATCCAGCTCCTGCAATTCGGCCATGTTGATTTCTCCGATGTGACCCAGCACATGCCCGGCGAGATCGCCAAACGGATACACTCGCAGCGGTTCCTCTTCGACGAGAAGGCCCGGCAGCTCCTGGCGGCGCTCTTCCAGACGGGCGATCTGCGCGGCTGACAACCCCCCTTTCAGCCGGATGGGCGTGAGGGGGGCCTCCCAGGATCCCGCGAGCCGGTTTGCCAGCCATGCTGGATCGAGATCCAGCACATCGACGAGGTTCATCACCACGGCGTCCCGCTCCGCGCTTGACGGGGGAAGCTGTTTCGGTATCAGGGAGGCGCGGAACGCCGGCCGGCTGGTCGCCAGCACTTCCCCGTGGCGGTCGGTGATCTCCCCGCGCGGGGCCAGCAGGGGAAAGAGGCGGATGCTGTTTCCCTTAGCCGCCACGCGGTACCGGTCAGCCTCCACAAGCTGCAGATAGCCGAACCGAAGCAAGAGGACCACCATGCCACAAGAGATGGCGACCGCGACGGCGTTGATCCGGCGGTGGGACATTCGCAAGCGGGGATTAATGGCTCCGCTCCAACCGGCCCTCCAGGCGATGTAACCACGGGCACACCAACCCCGTCAGGGCGGCGCTCAGGGCCACCCCGGGCAGCAGAGAACCCAGCGGCCCGGCCAGCTCCCCCTTAAGCCAGGAGACAACCAGGAGGGTACCCTCGAACAGGAGGCCGGCGATCGTGCCCAGGATGGCTTGGCCGGTCCAGCGACGCCAGAACAGCAGGTGTTTCATCGCAACCGGCACGCTACCCGCCAGGAGGCCACCCAGTGCCCGGGCGCCGAAACTGCTATCGGCGTACAACAGGCCCAGGGAGCACCCACCCGCGAAGCCCCACGCCCCTCCGGCCAGCGCATCCGCGCGCAGTGCAAACCCTAATGCGAGCGCGACGAACAACAGAGGACCACTTTCAATCCCAGGAAGCACACACACGTGTGAAGCATCGGCGAACAACACGAGGGCAAAACAGCCCGCCTTGACGGCGAACTTCATGGACGATTCAGAATCAAGACCTCCTCGAGGCGTCTTAAGTGCACGGCGGGCACGATGTCGGCGGCCAGCAACAGTCCCTCCCTGCGGACTTCTTTGACGAGGCCGATGAGAATGCCTTTCGGAAACGCGCTACCCCGGCCCGCGGTGAGCACCTTATCCCCCACCCGCACATCGTCGCCGACCGAGAGGTATCTCAGCTCGCAACGCTGGCCCAGCCCCACCAGGACGCCGATCACCCGAGAACGCTGCACATAGGCGGCGATGCGGCTACGTGGGTCGCTGAGCCAGAGCGCGACCGAATGATCAGGTCCCACGCTGATGATGCGCCCCACGGCGCCTGCGGACGCCACCACCGCTGTCCCCTCCCGGACCCCATCCCGGCCACCCGTGTCAAGAACGAGGGAGGTGAACAACGCGCTCGGATCCCCCCCGATCACCCGCGCAGCCAGCGTAGGGCTCCTTAGAGAACCTTTGAGCTTCAGCAGCTGGTTCAGGCGCACAAGTTTCCGCTGCTGTTCTTCCTTGAAGACGGCCTTCTGCTCAAGAGAAAAGATTTGGCGTTGAAGCTCGTCGCTCTCCCGCGCCCGGTCCGCCAGGCTCCACAGCGCCTTAACACCCATCCGTCCCGCGTACCCCACCGCGCCCAGGCCGCTGAGGCCTGTCCGCCAGGCATAGGTGATCCTATCGGAGAACGGCCGCAGGAAATGCAAGGTCTGCTCCGGGAAGGCGGTCATACCGGCGGCCAGAGCGCCGAGCAGGAAGAGCCCTCCGCTCTGCCAGAGCCGGACCAACGTTTCCCCCGCGTTGCGCGACGGCGCGCGCATCCGCCGGGTGCGAGGGACTTTAATCACGTGTACTCGGGGTACTCATGATCCTCGAGCGCCATGAGCTCGAGGAGATCGGCACGCCCGTCCAGCAGCTTGCCGGCGCCGCGCACGACGGAAGAGATGGGATCTTCCACCCGGTGAATGGCCACGCCGGTCTCCTCCGCCAATCGCACATCCAGATTCTGCAGCATGGAGCCGCCACCGGCCAGCACGATCCCCCGGTCCGTCAGATCGGCGGAAAGTTCGGGCGGCGTGCGCTCCAACGTGATGCGCACCGCGCCGACGATGGCGAGCAGCGGCTCCTCCAGCGCCTGGCGGATTTCTTGCGAGGTAATCTCGATGGTCCGTGGCAGGCCGGTGACCATATCGCGGCCTCGAACCGGCATCTTCAACTCCTCTTTGAGGGGGTACGCAGAGCCGATCTGTATTTTCACCCGCTCAGCGGTGGAATAACCGACCAGCACGTTGTAGGAACGGCGCAGGTAATCCACGATGGCCTCGTCCAGCTCGTCCCCGCCCACCCGTTCCGAGTGCCCGCTGACCGTCTGGCCCATGGAGATCACCGCGACCTCGGTCGTGCCGCCGCCGATGTCCACAATCATGTTCCCGGCCGGCTCTTCGATCGGCAGGCCCGCCCCCAGCGCAGCCGCACGAGGCTCTTCCACGAGATACACCCGGCGGGCGCCAGCCTGCTCCACCGCGTCCCGAACGGCACGCCGCTCCGGGTCCCGAATGCCGGATGGCACGCACACGATCGCGCGCGGCCGGACCAGCGTACGCCGGTGGTGAACCTGCTCGATGAAGCGACGGAGCAGATACTCGGCTGCGGGCAGATGCGAAATGACGCCGTCCTTTAAGGGCCGGATGACGCTGATCGAGCCCGGGGCCTTCCCGATCATGACCTTGGCCTCGTGCCCGACCGCAGAAATATTTCCGGACACGCGGGAAATCGCCACCACGGTGGGCTCCACCAAGACGATCCCCTCGCCTTTGACATAGACCAGCGTGGACGCGGTGCCCAAATCCACCGCGATATCGCTGGAAAACATCCCCGCTATGGCGTCAAATAACATGGTTATACGCTGGCCTTCGCAGGCCGATCGATTTTATCATGTTCCGGCGATCCCCATCCATGGAGCGCACTGATAGGGAGAATTCTCTAATGTATCATTGCCCAGGGGTAAAGGTTGACGTGAGCTCCTGCGTCCTGCCGGTTTCCGCAGCACGATAGGCTGCCTCAAAAATCTCGACCACGTGCCGGGCATGTTCCGCCGTGACCGGGCTGGGGATGCCTTCCCGAATCCAATCCACGAGCTGCATGACGTCCTCGAACACGTGCGCCTCTTCCATCTCAGCATGCTTGCCCTTGACGTGGGGCAGGAGTCCGGTCCCGTCCTCGTCGGAATCGCGCTTCCGCCCTGGATAGTCGATGGGCTTGCCGTTAAGCTTGACACCGCTGATCTGGCCTGTGGTCCCGTAATAATTCACAGAACCAAAATGAGCAATGACCGAGCCTGAAGCTGTGCCGTGGACAAAGGCGAAGCAGGATTTACCGAAATCCACAATAATCAGGGTGTTGTCATCCATGTCGCAGGGAACTTTTTTCCCCTTGAATTCCCTCTCCTTGAGCAAGACCCCGGACATGGCCGTGACCCTCACCGCCGGGCCCAGCACACCGGTGAGGGTGTGGAGACCGTACACCGTCATGTCATAGAGGGGTCCTCCGCCGGGTTTCCTGAAGTACCAGGATGGGTTGATGTTGGACAAGACGTCGGTACCCGTTCGAACTGACTCGTGCTGGTGGTACTCGCCAAAACCTGCACCGGTCGCAGCCCAGGACACCATCCCAATGGCGCCGTTCTGGATCAACTGACGGATTCGAAGATTTTGAGGCCGGAGCATCTGGCCTGGGGAAGCCACGATCTTGATCCCGGCCTTGCCGGCCGCCTCAATGATCTGGTCAGCTTCATCCTTGGTCGTGGTCATGGTCTTGTTGAAATGGATGTGCTTGCCAGCCTTGATCGCTTTCATGCCCTGCTCAAAGTGGATTCCAATGGGAGAACAGATCGTGACCGCATCGAAGTCTCCCCTGGCAAGCATGGCATCGTAATCCTCGAAATACTGGGGCACACCGAACTTCTCCGCCGCAGCCTTGGCCCTGCCAGGGACAGGATCACAGACCGCCCCCAACACAACTTGTTCCTTGAAATCCCCAACCGAGATGTGCGGGAGAGGTGCCCGCAGGGCGATACTCCCCGCTCCCACCACCCCGAGCCTTACCGGTTTGAGCAAAGGATCCTCCTACGTCTTCCTGAGCGCCCCGGTGCGGTTGAAAACCACCGCGATGGCGATGAGGGCGGCGGCTCCAACGGCCACGCCGTACCGGATCACCGGATCCAACGGTTGAATGACCACCGGCACGATCAGCAGCGCCACGAGATTCATGACCTTGATGAGCGGGTTGAGCGCTGGTCCGGCGGTGTCCTTGAACGGATCTCCCACGGTGTCGCCGATGATCGAGGCCTTGTGCTCATCGGTGCCCTTGCCGCCAAACTTGCCATCCTCAATGGTCTTCTTGGCGTTGTCCCACAACCCACCGGTGTTGACCATAAAGACAGCCAGCAACTGGCCGGTCAGGATAGCTCCCACCAGGTAACCACCCAGGGCACCGGCGCCCAGCAGAAATGCCACGAAGACAGGTGCGCCAATCGCCAGGAGGCCGGGTCCCAACAGCTCCTTCTGCGCCGCCGCCGTCACGATCTCCACACACCGGCCGTACTGCGGCTTCTGGGTGCCCCGCATGATGCCGGGATACGCCTTAAACTGCCGCCGCACCTCGCGCACGACATCAAAGGCGGCACGTCCCACCGCCTTGAGCGCGAAAGCGGAAAAGAGGAACGGCACGGCGCCACCGATGAGCAAGCCGACGAACACCTTGGGATCGTTGATTTGGATGCCGATTTCTAAAAGTTGAGCTTCGCCCACAAAGGAGCGGAACAGCGAGATCGCCGCAATGACTGCCGTGGCAATGGCCAGCCCTTTCGTGAGGGCTTTGGTGGTGTTGCCGATCGCGTCCATCCAAGCCAGTGATTGATCCGCCGTCTTGTTTCTGACCCCCGACATCTGGAAGATGCCATGGGCGTTGTCCGTGATGGGCCCGAACGTGTCCATCGCCAGGATATATCCGGTGGTCGTCAGCAGCCCCAGGCCAGCCAGCGCGATCCCGAAGGCCGTCAAGGCAGGACTGTCCGGGAACAGCAAGAGGGAGGACAGAATCGTACCGGCGATCACCACGATCGCCCACACGGACGATTCCATGCCTTCGGCCATCCCTCCGATGAGCATGGTGGCTGGCCCCGAACGTGTAGCCTGGGTGGTCTCTTGAACCGGCCGGTTCCGGGGATGCACAAAATAATTGGTGAGCCAGAGGGTGATCAGCGCCAGGACCAGTCCGCTGACCCCGGCAAGGGCAAACCGGTATCCATAGCCAAGTGGAAGCAAGTAGAGATGGTTCGCCAGAAAGATGCCGGCCCCCGCCGTCAGAGCCGCGACCGCAAATCCAATATTGATGGGGCGCATGGGATCTCCCAGCTTTTTTCGGCCAGGCCGGACTGCCCAGACGCCGACGATCGATGCAAACACCCCAATCGCCCGGATGAGCAGGGCAAAGATGACCAGTTTCAGGGCAAACTCTCCACTGAACGCCGCCTCAAGTTGCGTGGCGGCAGCGAGGATGATCGCCGCCACCAGGGTCACTTCGTAGGATTCAAAGACATCCGCCGCCATACCGGCACAGTCTCCCACGTTGTCCCCCACGTTATCCGCGATGGTGGCCGCATTCCGCGGGTCATCTTCGGGGATATTCTTCTCCACTTTGCCGACCAGATCGGCCCCAATGTCGGCCGCCTTGGTGTAGATGCCCCCGCCCACCCGCATGAAGAGCGCGACCAATGACCCGCCAAACCCAAATCCCACCAGGATCTTCATGGCCTGCTCCTGGAAGATCAAGAAGATCAAGGTGGCACCAAAGAGGCCAAACCCTACCGTAAACATTCCCGACACCGCGCCCGCGTCGAACGCCAGCGCCATCGCCTTGGCGGGGCTGGTCAAGGCCAGATGCGCGGCCCGGACATTACCTCGGACGGCCACCAGCATCCCGACACACCCCGCTCCATATGAGGCTGCGCAACCAGCCAGGAACGCTCCGGCCACACCCCAGGCCAGCACCACCCCTCCCGCCTCCCCGCTGTACAGCTTCCAATAGAGAAAAAACAGCATCAGCGTCAGCACAGCCACGAACCATACCATCACGCTGAACTGGCGCTTGAGATATGCCGTGGCACCTTCCCGAATCGCCCGTGCCACCACCCGCATCTTTTCACTTCCTTCATTGGCCCGGCGAACCTTGAAGGCCAGATACAACCCATATCCAAGCGAAATCACGGCTGAGGCGAGTACCCACCAAAGCAGCTTGAGCTCCAGTCCCGCCAACGGAGGAAGAACAATCCTCGCTTCGGTCATAGAAAGTCCACATAACTTAACACGAAAGACTGCGCGTGGGCTATATTACAAACAGCGTGGCCACGCTAGCCCCGTTCCACGGAGTTCACTACCCGCCAGGGCGGGCATTGCCTGACCTGCTGGCGCCGCCGTACGACGTCATCGGCGAGCAAGAGCACCTGCGCCTGTGCAACAGCCACCATCACAACATTATTCATCTGACCCTCGGGGCGCCTGCCCGGCGCCGCGCGTACGGCCAGATCGGCCAACGCCTGCGGCGGTGGCTCCGTGAGGGCGTGCTCGTGCAAGATCCTGAACGCTGCTTTTACGCCTATTGCCAGGAGTACGTCCACGAGGGGCACGTGCTCAAGCTCTGGAGCCTCTTAAGCCTGTTGCACCTGGAGCCATTCGGGGTCGGCAAGATCTTTCCGCACGAAGCGGTCCTCGCCGGACCAGTGGAAGACAGGCTCAAAATCATGGAAGGAACCCGCGCTAACTTGGAGCCGATCATCTCGCTGTACCGGGCGCCCGCCGACCCCATCAACCTTCTCTTCGAGAGCCTGGAGGGACTGCCACCAGCCCTCTCGGTCGGCTACTCAAACGGCACCCGGCACCGGATCTGGAAGCTGTCATCCGCTCGCACACGTATGCGGATCCAGCGGACGCTCAGGCGCCTGCCGTTCTTCATCGCGGACGGGCACCACCGGTACCACGCCGCCTGGCTCTTTCGTCAGCGGCACCGCCGGTGGCACGAGTCACACTGGGTGCTCTCGCTGGTCGCCAACACGGAGCAGAAGGGGTTGAAAATCCTCCCGTATTACCGGATGGTGACCTGTGCGGCGCCGCTTACCTCCCAGCTCCCCTTAAGCTGCGAGCGGTTCGGCCGCGTGGAGCGGCTCGGCAAGAGCCGGACAATCGGCCCGGCGCTTAAGGCACTCAGCCAGAACACACTGGGCTTCTACACGAAGGCGTCTGGCGCCTGGCTCCTGCACCTCCCCGCCCCCCTCAACAACGTCAAACCGCGCGACGCGCTTGAGGTCGTGCGGTTGCACGAGATTCTCCCCCAGGTGGCAGAAGTTAAAGACACGAGCTTCACCAACGACGTCCAGGAAGCGACGCAGGCTGCGCGGAAATCGCCCCGCACCCTCGCCTGTTTCCTCCCAGCGCCTTCCTCGCAGCACATCACCTCCATCGCCTTCGCCGGCGAAACCCTGCCGCAAAAATCCACGTTCTTTCTCCCGAAGCCGCTCAGCGGCCTGATCCTGCGGCTGCTCTAAACCCATGAAGAAGGGCCTCAAGATCCCCTCTCCCCCCGAAGGGGGGAGAGGGTAGGGTGAGGGGGGAGAGTAAAGACGGACAGGATAGCTCAGAAAGATTTCGCTCGGAGTCTGCGTCATGGGCAAACGGACGCTGAAAGGAAACTCTGGTCAGTACTTCGATCAAGAAGATTTAGCGGTTATAAATTTCGCAGACAACATCCTGTCGGGCCGTATATCACGGATTTCTGTTGCCCTCAAAAAGGTTTGGTGGTCGAGTTGGATGGTAGCCAGCATGCTGATCAAATACAGCGAGACATCAGAAGGACTCGCTTTCTAGAGTCCAAGGGCTACCGAGTCTTGAGGTTCTGGGACAACGCTGTTCTCAAAGAACCTCATGCTGTATTTGAAGTCATCCTCCGGACTCTCAAGAGCCCTCGCCCGGAAAGTTCACCCCCCTCATCCTATCCTTCTCCCCCCGAAGGGGGGAGAAGGAAAACGCAGTCCACATGAAGTCCGGTGGACTGTTTCCGCTACTGTTAACCGTCGGTGTAGCATTCGCCCTTGCGCTGTCGCCCGTCTGGGACTACGACGTGTGGTTCCAACTGGCCTGCGGCAAGGCGATCGTGGCGCTGCGCGGGCTTCCCACGTACGACCTCTTCTCATACACCGCCACGGACCACCCCTGGGACACGCAGGAATGGCTGAGCCAAGTGCTGTTCTATCTCGTGTACCGGAGCGCAGGTCTCACCGGCCTCACCGTGTTCAAAGCCCTCATCGCCGCCTTAATTTTCTTCGTCGTCTTCCAGCATGCCGCTACCCGGACAAGAAATACCATGAGCGGCGTGTGGATCGCCGCCGGGCTGTGCACCCTAGCTGCGTATGCCGTGCGCTGGAGCCTGGTCGAGCGGCCCCAGATTTTTTCCTTGCTCTTCCTGGCCTCTCAACTCTTCCTGCTGTCCCACGGCCGCTCCCTCTGGTCCCTGCTCCCGCTCACCCTGATCTGGGCTAACCTACACGGCGGCTCAGTCCTGATCGCCCCTGGAGTGCTCGCGCTCTGGATCACAGGTCAAGCTGTAACGCTCAAACGGCATGGGGAGACCCTCACCGCATTGAAGTGGCCTGCCCTGATCTGGCTTACCCTGTTCGCCGCCATCACCGCCAATCCGGCCGGGATCAATTTATTCCTCTATCCGTTCGAAACCATGAGTGACAAAATGTACATGCTGAACGTCCTGGAGTGGACCCCCCCCACCGTGAACGAACAGCCCGGATTTTTCCTCTTCCTGACCCTGGCTGCTGCGGTCCTTTTGCTTACGTTCCGCTCCTGGAGCGTTGCCGACCTCCTGATCGTTGGCGCGTGTGCCGGATTTGCGCTCACCACCCGCCGACACATCCCGCTGTTCTGCCTGGCGGTGCTGCCCCCCCTGGCGGAAGCGGCAGCCCGAAGACTCTCTCCACTCTTAGCCCGGCTGCGACAACCGGCCATAACCACGGCGGTGGTGGCTTGGTTGGCCGCCGCCGGAGTGCTTGCCCAGGCCGCGTCGCACGGCGAGGCCCTTACGCTTGGCGTGCGGGAGGATCTCTACCCCGCCGGTGCAGTGGCCCGCCTGCGCGAGGCGATGCCTGCCCCGGGCGATCACAGAACGATCCGCGTGTTCGGCCTGCATCAATGGGGAGGTTACCTGCTCTGGCACTTGCCCGAATCGTTCAAGGTGTTCATCGACGGGCGCCAGCTCGTGTACGGACCAGAACTCTTTCTGAACTACTACAAGATCCTGGAAAACACCGCTGAAGCGGAAAACTTATTAACACGCTACGCGCCTGACGTGTTCGTGCTTGACTACAACCACAGCTCCAAGCTGAGCCGTCGCCTGTCAAAAAGCCGCGAGGCAGCGCTCATCTTTTGGGACGACACCTGCCTCGTCTCCGTGCGGCGCTCCACCCGCCACGCGGCACTGATCGGAAACAGCGAATATCGCGCGTACCATCCGGAGCGGGCTCCAAGCCCGAACCTCGAGGCGAACCTTAAGGATCTGGACCGGGCCGCGCGGGAGGCGCCCGGTCACGCCCGACCCTGGACCATGCGCGCCAAACTGCTGCTGTCCCGCCAGCGGCTGGACGAGGCCTGGGCTGCCGCTCGTGAAGCGCTCCGGCTCTCGCCCCGGACGCTGCCCGTGCTTCTCACCGCGTTCGAGGTGGCGTTGGCCCAGCGCGATCTGGATCAGGCGCGGGCACTGCTCAAGAGAGTCTCCCGCGCGGACGACTCCGGGACGGGCTCGAACCTAGCCCGGGCCAAGCTGAAGCTGGCGAACGCCTACCCGCTGGACGCCTTCCGGGCACTGGACAAAGCCATCCACATAGGCGAAGCGTGGCGGGCCAAGCGGAAAAAACCCGAGTCGGCCCTGGCGGAGGCCTACCATCTAAAAGCCAGCCAGCTACGGGCGCAGGGGAAACGCCCCGAGGCCGCCGAGGCCCTGCGGCAGGCCGGAAACGTCTTTTACGAGCTGGGCCGTCTGGCCACAGCCAAGGCTTGCTATGAGGAGGGCTTAAGACTAGCGCCATCAGACATGCGACTGTTGCATAATCTCGGCAGCATCCTGGTGGCCAACAAGCGGTATCAGGAGGCCTTAAGGATGTACCGCCAGGCGCTGGCGCTGGCGCCCCGGAACCCGGACACCCATGTCGCGATGGGCGTCGCGCTCTATCAGATGGGCCGGACACCCGAGGCGCGTGCGGCCTGGCAAGAGGCCCTGGCGCTGGAGCCCGGCCACGCCAACGCCCGGGCGTATCTTGAAAGGTTACAATAACGCTAATGTCAGATGATGACATGGCGTTCCTGAACCTAATTCTGCTCCTCGGCACGGTGGCATCCCAGCGGCTCGATGCGCTTTCGCAATCATCCACAGAATCTCGGAACGAAATCCTGCCCAAGACTCGTGAAAGCATCAACATGCTCACGGGGCTCAAAAAGCGCACGCAGGGTCGTCTCACCACCGAGGAAGAGCAGGTCATCACCACGCTGCTGAAGGAGCTTCAAGCCCGTTATGTGAAAGCGCTCGGACTACGGACCGGTGCACCGGGGGGGTCACCCCCAGCCTAGCTGATGCAAGAACGCCTGCGGCCCTGGCTTGCCCCGCCGGGGCTCTGGTTCATCACCATGCCCTGGGTGGCGCTCACCCTCCTGCACTACCTCACACCGGCGCACCACATCACGGGCTCAGGCGAACACCTCGATCTGCATCTCTTCCATGATATCTACCGGCGCCTCTATTACTTTCCGATCCTGTCCGCTGCCCTGATGTTCGGGCTCCGTGGCGGGCTCCTGGCCGCTGCCGTCGTTAGCGTCGCCTACCTGCCGCACGTCATCCATCGCTGGAGCGAGATCCCGACTCAGAATTTTGATGCGCTGTTCGAGATCGTGCTGTATCACGGTGCAGGGGCACTCATCGGTTCGCTGGCGACGACGCTGCGGCGGCAACGGGAGACCCTGCTGCGCACGGACCAGTTGCGGGGCGCCGGCGAGCTTGCAGCCGGGATGGCCCACGAGGTACGCAACCCTCTGGCTTCAATCAAGGGCGCGGCTGAACGTTTACACCGGGGCACCCTGGCAGACGGCGAGCGCGACGAGCTCCTGCGCATCCTGGAAGTGGAGAGCACGCGCCTGGACGGGGTCGTCCGCGAATTCCTCCTGTACACCCGCCCGGCGCCGCTGGTCCAGACGAAGGCGGACCTCAACGCGGTGGTGAACGAGACGGCAGCGCTGGTGGGGCCCACCGCCCAGAGACGGGGCGTGCGCATCGACCTGAAGTTGGATCCGGCGCTCGTCTCCCAGCGGATGGATCCAGCGAAAATCAAACAGGCGCTGTTGAACCTGCTGTTGAATGCCGTGCAGGCCTCGCCCGACGGGGCCACCGTCACGGTGACCACCCGGCTGGCCGGCCGTCGCGCGGAGGTGCTGGTCCAGGATCATGGCCCCGGCCTGCCGGAGGAAGTGCGCCGCTCCCTCTTTACGCCGTTCACCACCACGAAAGAAGGGGGCACCGGTCTGGGACTGCCCATCGCCCGGCAGATCCTGGAAGCGCACGGAGGCGGCATCACCCTCAACGGCGCGCCGGAGGGCGGAACGCTGGCTCGCGTGTATCTCCCGGCCGGGAAAGCGTAACATGGCGGGGCGGATTCTCCTGGTCGAGGATGACCGGAGCCTGGCCACCGTGCTCTCGCTCACGCTCAAGGAAAAAGGCTACAGCGTTGAGCACGTGATGGATGGTGAGTCCGGCGCCACCGCCCTCCTGCGGGGCGGCCTGGACCTCGCCCTGTTAGATCTCAACCTCCCCAAGCTCTCCGGGCTGGACGTGTTGCGGCGCCTGGTCCAATCGCCCGGCGAGCACCCCGCCGTGGTCGTGATCACGGCGAACGGCACCGTGGAAAGCGCGGTGGAGGCTATGAAGCTGGGGGCGGCGGATTATCTTGTGAAACCCTTCAGCATGGACGAACTGACGCTGCGCGTGGAGCGCGCCAGGGAGCGGCAGCAGCTCAAAACCGAGAACCGGGCGCTACGCCGGCAGCTCAACGCCGCAGCCAGCCCGGATCACTTCGTGGGTCAGAGCCGCACTTTCCGTGAAACGCTGGCCCTCCTGCGCCAGGTGGCGGACTCCGACGCAACAGTCCTCCTCACCGGGGAGAGCGGCACCGGCAAGGAGCTGGCCGCCCAGTTCCTGCACGCGCACTCCCGACGGGCCGACGGGCCGCTCGTGGTGGTGAACTGCGCCGCGATCCCTGAGACCCTCATCGAGAGCGAACTCTTCGGGCACGTCAAGGGCGCTTTTACCGGCGCCGTGGGGGATCATGCCGGGAAGTTCGAGCGGGCGGGCGGCGGCACGCTGTTCTTCGATGAGATCGGTGAGCTGAAACCGTCCCTCCAGGCCAAGCTGCTCCGCGCCATTCAGGAGCGCGAGGTGGAGCGGGTGGGTGGCACGAAGCCCATCCCCGTGGACGTGCGGCTCGTGGCCGCCACCAAGGGGGATCTCAAGGAAGCCGTGGCCGGGAAGCGCTTCCGTGAAGACCTCTATTACCGGTTGAACGTGGTCCCCGTCGTCCTGCCACCGTTGCGTGAGCGGCTGGAGGACCTTCCCCTGCTGGCGGCGCACGTGCTCAAAAAACTCGGGGTGCCGGAAGTGACGCTGGCTCCCGAAGCCCTGGCGCTCATGAAAAATTACCGCTGGCCGGGTAACGTGCGGGAGCTAGAGCACGCCCTGGAGCGAGCGGTGGTGCTGCGGAGCTCGCGGACGGTCATCACGCCGGACCTTTTGCCGGATGAGATCCGCCGGCCTTCAGGCGCCGCATCGAGTGTCACGCTGCCTGAAAGTGGGCTGGTCCTGGAAGAAGTTGAGAAAAGCCTGCTCGAGCAAGCCCTCGCCCGCACGGACGGCAACCAGACCAAGGCTGCCGAGTTGCTGGGCTTAACCCGCGCCACCCTCATCTACCGCATGGAGAAATTCGGCCTCAAAAGCAAATCTTCCTGAAGACCAGGATGAATTAAATCTCGGCTGAGAGACCCAGCCGAACGATCATCCCCAGCCCACCCAGTTTCAGGCCTGGATCGTTTTGCGACGAGCCGTACACGAGGGCAGGGCCCCCGGGAGACGTGTCTGTGGTCGTGTACGAGACATCGGAGAGCCACAGCAGCCCGCCAAACACGTGGAACGACAGGGTTTCGTCCATCGGCACCACGATCCCTCCGGCCATTTCCACCGCAAATGCCACTGCGACATCCTGCCACTTCTGGGTAATGCGGCTCAGCAAATCACCCTCGGAGGTAGCGGGGAGGCTATAGACTGACAGCCTCCGCTCCGTGTTGATACCCAGCAGCATGGGGCCGAACCCGATCTCACCGCCCAGCGAGACGGTGTCGGAACGCGGGGCATAGCTCAGCGTGAAGAAGAGCGGCACCGTCATGATCTCCCAGCGCGTGAAGTCACCGTCATGCGTATCATTCTTGTCATAGACCGTTGCAGAATCGAAGGGAGCTTCAATAAGGTCGACGACCTTCGTGTTCAGGAGCTGACGGTGATCAAACGTCTGGCCGCCGGCCGATAGTCCGAACCCAGTTTCCACGCCGGCCACAAACGGCCCCAGCCTGGCCGGCAGGCTGACGCGCATCCTTAAGCCCAGCGAGCCGAACCCCACGCGTTCGTTTAAGGAACTTAAGACAGGTGGATCCGGACCAGGCTTCAACTGCTTTTCGACGAAGAAAATTTTCCCAGGCACCGAGAGGTAATGCAGCGCGAACTCCACCTCCCCGGCAGCCAAGGAAGGCACCCCGGCCAGCCCGGCTACAACCGCGATCGTGTACATGCTTAACTTATGGCATATCCATTTCATGATCTTGCCAACACTATAGCGCGGTTGCTCGCGCCAGCCCTAAAGTACAAAAGGGGAGCTCTTCAGCTCCCCTTCGTCACGTCAAAGGCGACGCTGGTCTTAGAACGCGTATCCCACCAGCACCGAGATCACCGCGTTCTTCGTATCGGCTGCCTCGGTTTCACCTGCTTGTTGCTTATCGATCGTTGTCAACCCCAACCCGTACCTGATGTCGAACGTAACCTTGCCCCCGGCCACAGGGATGGTAGCGCCCGCGCCAAAGACGAGTCCGAAGTCGATGCCACTCATGAATTGTTTAACATCTATCGCCACCTTCCCTCCACCAAAGTCAATCTCTTGCTCAGCACTCAGGAGGATCCCCAACGCAGGACCAAGAAAAACACTAGGCTTAAAGCTTCCATCCATCGGAATATTAGCTTTGACGAGAATCGGAATATCCAGGTAGGTGAGATTCGTGATGTTAGTAAACGTCACGCCGGGTACGCCAAGCACTTCCTGCTCATACTTCACACCCTTCTGCGAATACAGGAGCTCCGGCTGAATCGCCCACCTGTTGTTCAAGCTGTAGGTCAGAAACCCGCCGACAGCAAATCCCATGCGGGATTTTTTTGACTCCCCTGGGTCCGGGTCCGCACCCTTTCCTGTAAGGGTGGCGAGGTTCAGCCCCACCTTAATTCCCTTTCCGGTCACCCCTGATACTTTCCCGGCCGCAGAAGCAGCAACGGCAGTCGGAGTTGCGGGCTTCGCGGCCTGAGTGGGCTGGAGCGCGCCACTCAACTGATCAACGAATGACTTAAGCTGGGGGTTGTTCGGATTGATCCGCAGCGAGTATTGATAAACGGTGAGCGCCCCCTGCTTGTCGCCCAGCGCGTAGCGGGCGTTGCCATCCACTTGCCAGGCCTGCCAGTGTTGTGGATCGGCCTGCGCAGCGGCCTCTGCATTTTTGATGGCACCACGATAATCGCCCGCGTTGTACTGAGCCACCGCCTGCTGGTAGAGCCGGTCAGCGTTTGTCTGCGCGGCCGCATGGCCGGCCAAGCCCAGCGCGGCCAGGCACACCAGTACGGCGGTCATACTCACCCCTCGTGCCTCACCCCCATTTGCCTTACCACCCACCACCGTTGCCGGTTTCACGACCTGCATGTCCAACCTCTTCTGTGGTGCCGCCCTTTTCTCTCTACCTCAAAGATTACGCGTCACCGCTTCAGTTTCTCGCCGGCGAAATCAACGGTTCGCTCAGCAAGCTTGAACGCGTGCTCCGCCGTCTGCCGGTCATACAGGTGCGCGGGGATTGAACCGGGTGAGACCGCATTCGGGTATCTCGAAGCCACGTAATAACTGTCGAGCAAAAGCGCGCCCTGCTTTTTAAACTCATGGAAACTCTGGTCATGCCTCGCAGCCCAGTCAACCAAGGCTTCGATGCTGTGCCCGTACACCAACTCTTCACCCTGGGCGTAGAGAAATGCCTTAAGCGCTTTTTCCGCGACTTGCTGCGCCAGAAAACAGACAAGGTGGAAACAGCCTGCGTCCAAAAGAACCTTGGCGCCCTTTAAGTCTTCCTTGGCCTGTTCCAGCCATCGCTGAGCTTCATCCCCTGGTTCAGGCTTCATATATCACCTTGCCGATCTTGACTGCATGTCTGACAAAGGAGCTAGACTCCTTCGCCCGGTCAAACTCCTCCGGGGTATAGACCAGGATGTCCGCGCAAGAGGGCTCAAGCTCCTGGTACACCCAAGCTAGGCGCTCCAGCGGCTTCTTGTCAGTCGGGATCACCGCCATCAAGTCCAGGTCACTCATAAAACCCACATTTCCCGCTGCCGCCGAGCCAAACAGGATAATCCGCATAGCGCCCAGCCGTCTTAAGCCCTCCACGAGCCGCGGAAGCTCCCGCGCGAGCTTCTGTCTCCGGTCTTCGCGCATGCGGGCTAAGCGGTCAGGAAACGCCATCGTCGAAGCTCTCATGATCTTGCCAACACTATAGCGCGGTTGCTCGCGCCAGCCCTCAAGACAAAAGGGGAGCTCTTGAAGCTCCCCTTCGTCACGTCAAAGACGACGCTGGTCTTAGAACGTTCCCTCTGTCAAAACGGCCAAATGCGTTTTAGGAATCGAAAAGGCGCCATAAGACACCCCTTGATGCCCTTGGGAGATTCATCGAGGGGAACAGCTTGTACTTCCCTTGCGGCGGGAGCCGGCTGAGCGGGCTGAAGCTCACGGCTCAACTGATCGACAAAAGTCTTTAATTGAGGATTGTTCGGATTGATCTGCAGGGAATATTTATAAACGGTGAGCGCCCCCTGCTTGTCCCCCAGCGCGTAGCGGGCGTTGCCATCCAACTGCCAAGCCTGCCAGTGCTGCGGATCGGCCTGCGCAGCGGCCTCCGCGTTTTTGATGGCGCCGTTATAATCACCCGCGTTGTACTGAGCGACCGCCGTCTGGTAGAGCTGGTCAGCTTGGGCATCTACGGCCGCCGGGACGGCCAAGCCCAGCGCGGCCAGGCACACCAGCGCAACAGCCATCCCCAGCCCTTGGCAGGCCTTTGCCGCCGGCAGCCTCCACTCCTCATTTTTCATCACCTCGCCTCCTTGTGCACTGCACTCACCACCATTGCTAGGCTTCATTCTGTACCTCCAGCCTTCTTATTGTGCCAGCCCTCTTCCCTAAGGTCCAACTTTATGATCGCGCCAACATCATAACCCACTTCGCTTATGCCAGCTCTAAAATACGAAAGGGGGCCTTGCAGCCCCCTCTCGCTAACTTAAAAGACTACTTTTTTCTTAGAAGGAGTAGCCGACCAAGACCTCGAACCCGGCGGTCTTAATATCAACTTCCTGCGGCGGAGTCCCTACATCCTCCCAAATTGACGACAACCCCAGCCCGTATCGCAGATCCAGAGTTACAGATGAAATGTTTGCACCTACACCAAATACCAGCCCGAAACTTGTACTTTTCGTGTCATCTTTGAGATCCGTGGTGGTACCCGCATTATCCTCATCCTCACCACTCAAAAGGAACCTTAGCGCAGGACCAAGATAGACGCTGGGTTTAAAATTTCCTGTGGTCGGAATACCATATTTAACTAACACCGGAATATCCAGAAAAGAGAGTTTGCGGTCAGTAGACCCGGTGCTCCACTCGTAATTTGCTCCCCCTCCCACGTACATAAGCTCCGGCTGGATTGAAATCGCGTCACCCAAACCGAATGTCAGAAACCCCCCAATGGCCAGATTCACTCGCGACTTCTTGTCGACCCCTGGAAAATCCGCATCATCCCCAGTCAACGTCGAAATGTTCAGCCCCACCTTGAAACCCTTTCCCACCAATCCTGAAGCTGACCCATCCTGCGGCGCCAAGAGCATGAAGGCCGCTCCCAACGCCATCAAACTCATGGCGAACTTCTTCATTGCTGCTCCCTCCTTAAAAGTTCAAACATTGTAATTTAGAATCAGGAAATTTCTGATCCCCCTAGGTTAGAGCAATTACTATCGCTCCCAATGGCCTAGAAGTCAACCACATGTAGGCGGCGCCGAAGAGCCGGCAGAACAGCAGGCGTGTGAATCCTGCCAGATTTTAGTAGGATACCCCGTGATGATAGTACGGCGGTGCCTTTCTGTTCACGCCATCGCTGGCACGTGCGGCTTGATCGCGCTGGAGTTCCTGGCCGGCTGCGCGGGGTTGCCCAAACACGAAGTCAACGTGTCAGGTGAGTTACGCGCGCATCCGGTTCGAAGCGTGTTCATCTTCGAACCGGAGTTCCCACAGAAAATTAAACGTTTCTCGCCAGATGACCTGAGAGAAATGCATCCAGAGCATCAGCCGGCGACGGCCCGCCAGCTTCTGTCCGTGCTTAAAGCGGCCATCGGATCCAGCCTGCTGGTGGAGTCATCCTACACACCGGATGAGCATGCCCAGGTCTGGGCGAAGGCGATCACCACCGATCTTGCCAAGGGGCGCGTGCCTCTGAAAGTGAAACCGCATGACCTGCCCGTGGAATCCGTCCTGCTCCTGGGCGTGATGCGCTATGGCCGGGAGTTGGATCAAATCCAGATCAAGCCCCTGCCGTTTTTACCCTGGGTGAAAACCTATGCCATCGGCAAGGTGAAATGGGAATATGTCTGCGACCTGCAAGCTATCCTGGTGAACCCGCGGGAAGGCACGGTGCTGTTTGACGTCCGCCACGAAGCGCGCACCGCCTCTCCGAACAAGGACCCGCAGTTGATGGAGCAGATGGCCAGGGAGGTCGCTGGGGTCCTAGCCAGCGCTTTTCCTACGCCACCTCTATAAATTCAATACCTACCAAACAACCACACGCGGGTCCAGGAACCCTATAACGGACAATCCACGGTGAAGTTCCACGCAGTTCCAGATCCACCTGCGCAATTGGGTGTCACCGTCACGATAATCTCCGTGGACGTCCCGGAGTACGAGAGCGATTGCGTGCCAGAGCAGCCGCAGCAGCCTGTGTCAAAAAGGACGCTGCCTTCATAGGAAACGACCATTCGATCCTGCTGAGTAAAGGTTTCATAGATGAAGGAGAACGTACCCGAAGTCTGCCCCATTTCAATGGTGCGGATCTCCGGTGTGTCCGCCCCGGCTACCTGCAGGCTGCTACAGGGGGCAGTCGGCTTCAGGTCAAAGGTGGCCGTGACGGATTTGTCCGCATCCATGGTGACGGAACAGGAACCTGTTCCCGCACACGCCCCGGACCAGCCAGTGAAGTCAGAGTCGGCATCCGGGGTCGCTGTCAAGGTCACCACCGTGCCCTCGGCGTAAGTAGATCCAGGGGGATTCAAAGTCACGGCCCCACTTCCTGTCCCTGCGTAGGTCACCGTCAGATCAAAGCTGGGATCCACCCTCACCGAAGTTGTGTCACAAGAGGTTGCGCCAACCAGATCCACGACACAGACGCCGAACGTGTATGTCCCTTTCTTGGCGGGCGTGCCGGATAAGTACCCATTTAAGCCCACACCCATGCCTAAAGGAGGAGCTCCTGTTGCAAAAGAATCTGACACAAAGTAGTAAGGAGGCGTTCCCAACGCGGCTTGGGCCACCTGCACCGAACAAAATATCTTCTCTATACATGCTCCTGTGGTAATCGGGATAAGCGTCGGTGGCGGCAGGACAATCGTGACGTACAACACGAGATCCTGCTGCTGCCCTAGCGCATCCGTGACCGTAACGGTAAAGGGAGCCTCGATGCTCATCCCGCCCACGATCGGGGGCGTCCCGGCAATGACCCCGTTTGCCCCCAGCGACAACCAGGCAGGCAGGACTGACCCAGCTTTGAGGGCCCACGTGTACGGAGGTGTTCCTCCTGTCACGGACAAGGTGGCCGAGCCGAATTGACCTTCAAGCCAGGCCGGCAAAACCGTTGTGGTGGTGTAGAACAGTCCGGCGCCATTGATGCCCACCGGTACGGCTTGAAGAGGAATCTTAGCCTGAGTCAGATTGGTCTGGTTATTGACGGAGGCAACAAAGGTATCAAGGGCCGTCTGCAGATCTGCCGTCCCCGCTGAGGCAGGCAGCGCAATCGAGCCCCCGGAAATGACTGGGACCGTAATAGCGGTCGCACCACTCATCCCATCCAGCGTTCCATCCGTCATATCACTCGCCAGCGCAGCGCCAAGATCTATGGTCCGGACATTCAAGGTCTGGGCCTCCTGCGCGATCCCCGCAAGCACCAGCCCGTAGCTCCGCTGCTCCCGGAGAGAGGTCGCCACCTGCGCAGCGTCGTTGGCAGCTACAGGGAGCGTTCCCAAAATGTCGGCCAGATTATACTGCTGCGCCACCCCGATATTGGCCGAATTCACCGCCGCCGCCATGGGCGTCCCAGTAGCAGCCGCCAAACTCCCGCGCCCGGGCTGCCGCCATATGGGTGAGCAACGTCAGGGTGGCCCGGGTGGTTCCAGCAGGTAACACCGCACTCACGGCATCAGCGCTCGTCAGAAGCACGGTGGCCCCGCTCACCTCATCCACATACGAGCCTCCCGCTGCCTCCCCTAGAAACGGACTCGTCGTGGGGGCAGGGATCAACCAAAGGGCAAATGTTCCGTCCGTCTCCGTGGTCGTGGTCCCCAGCATGGCGCCCTTGGTCCCATCGGCCTTCAACTCATAGAACGTCACCGTGGCCCCGCTCACCGGACCCTTCACCACGCTGCCCGTCACCTTGAGGGCCTGACTTTGTGCCACCTGCTTCTTCACTTCCCTGTCGACTTCTTTCACTCTCTTTTTGACAGCGCCGGTCATCCCAAGATTAAACCCGGCGCACACTGCGCCAGCGATGAACACCCCGGCAATGGCTAAATAAAGCGTTCTTCTTGTCTTATGAGCCAGCATCATATGTGGGTATCCTCTATGGGCATCAGAAGTAATAATTGATCCCGAAATTGACCACGAATTCGATCCCCCTCCCCGAAACGTCATTGTCATTGTCTGACAAGCCAATCAAGGCCGGCCCGAAATCCAACTGGATAGACACTTGTTTCTGCCAGACAAAATATTCCCCGCCCCCAAGCACCTCCAGGGCATAGCCGGACCCCCTGCTGATATCGCCTTTGAAGCTGACATAATCCGCCTCGACGCCGACATAAGGGAGAACTTGCGTGACCGGGCCGAAGTACCGGCTCACCCTCAGGCCGGCGACGAAGATATCTTTCTCGAACTGTCCTCTGACTTCTCCTGAATAGTGTTCACTGAAGAAATATCTCAGCCCGAACCCTGGAATGTTCAGCCCAACGCCAAGTGTTCCCTGAGCAAATCCTCCATCAGTCACAGCGCCAGACACTGGGCCATTCAAAGCGGCATATGCAAGGATGAAGAGCGCCAATACTTTCGCTTTGCTTCGCATGATGGTGTTAGAACTAATCGGGGAGTGGGTTTAGATCAAGCCAATGCCGATGAGGGCGATCCTTGGCGTTACGTTAGGAAGGGAAGGGACGGCAGGGGCAATTTCATTTCTGAAATCCCCAGCCCGTACGGCCAATAAGATACCTAGCGATGCTTTGCCTAACTGCAGGACATCCACCCTGCCGTGCATGTCAAGCGCCGGAAAGAAATCAGTATCGGCAGGTGGCCCTGGATTGAAAACGGCAACCTGACCTACCCCCATCCCGATTGCCACCCCTTGCGCGACCTTGCGCTCCACAAAAAAACTGATGGAGGTCATGCGAAGTAAGCCACCTCCCACCGGGGTCCGGCCACGCTCGACCATGATCCCCATGGAGATGCCTTCGCCCACCCCCCACCCAGCCATGAGGAGTTCCCCACGCATCATGTGAGTGGATCCGGGACCAATGACCCCCAGCGTGGTCGCGCCCACTATCAACGTGGTGCCCGAAGCCTTCGGACACCACGGGCCCACCACGAAGGCTCCAACAATTATTCCCGAACACAACAATGATCGCATCATGAAGCCAGGAAAACCCTCTCCCCTGTTATCTGGCATCGAGGGCTTCCCAAAAACCATGCCTAATGACCTATCTACCTAAGCTTTTGATCTTAGAACTCAATCTGAACCGAGAGTATCAGGTTCACCCCATCTGCACCCACAAATTCCCCTGCTGTAGAATCAAGGTTAACACTGGAAAACCGCGCAGAGGCGGTTGCCCGAAGGGCCCCTGAAACCTGCTCCCCGGAGCCGGAAATAATGTCCACAACCCCGAAGATATCGGTCAGCGTGTCGGTGTCACTCTCAGACTCAGCCGACCCTAATCTCAAACCAACACTGACATTCTTCACCACACCCTTGGTGATTTGGACTGCAGAAACGATCAGTGTTCCCTCCTGGGATGCATCAACACCGGAGTACTCGCTCTGCTCGGAGTAAATCCCAAATGAGATGTCGTTGTCAAGATTCCAACTTACCGCAAAGTTCTGGCCGTTCTCGGTCGTGAACCCTGCTGCAGAGGGTCTGTAGAAATTTGTGCCGAAGTCAAACGCGACACTACCAGCCATAGCCGGTCCGGCCAGCGACATTGCAGCTATATATGCGAAAAGCTTCCTCATGTGTTTGCTTCCTCCTGTGTTTGACAATGTTTGAGTAATTGCATTAGAACCAGAGACCCACCGCCACCGTGATTGCCAGGTTCGTGTAGTTCGTCACGGCATCAATGTCTGTAGGTGTGGTTTTATTCGATTCCTGGCTCCCAAACACAAGTGTGTCCGACAGATCCACGAATCGCAGGGCAGCATTCACGGTGATTTCGGTCGTCACCGTCTTGCTCTCGGCGCGAATCAGGCTCGCCTTTCCAACGGCACCGAGAAGGGCCGCTGTAGCCCCACCAAACGCCTGGCCTGCACCAAACCTCGCATCCGGACTCGCCGTACTAAAACCAGTTCCATCGCTGTTAGTGTAGGTATAGGAGCCTGCACCTAACGTCATCGCACCCACCTCAAGTCCTGCCGATAGCATTGACAGTGCGGGTATGCTGGCCAAGATCCGGATGCCACTCACAGAAGTGGTCCCTGTGACTGCGAGTTTGTGGCCAATGGTCGGCGAGACAGTATTGTTGGTGTACTCACGCTCTCCACGATACTGGCCATCGCCGCGGAACACGCCAACGGTGAAATCATCGGACACTTTCCAGGAGAGCGTAAACTCCTGATTACTCAACCGTATATCAAAGTCGCCGAACGGGATGGTGGGAACCCAGCCCCATTCCAATCCAATCGCCGCTGCTCGGGCTTCATTGCCACCTGCCACAGCAAGAGCAAACACTGTGCCGAGCAGCATCTTCGCTGCTTTATGCATCTCCTAACCTCCTTTGGATAGACTAACCTTAATTTTGACCTTTACAGCTTAAAAACTCGTAAGACACATCACAATGCTGATTCGTAAGAACGTAGATGAAGGGAACCCGTTTGTCAAGTTCCACGCTCGCCCTATGATCCATGCGTTGAGCACGACATGCCTTCCTTAGTAGCCGTCAGAGATGGTCAGAACGCGGTTGATGAGAGGTCTCTCACGCTCAGATGGGCAGGCTCTGGACCCAGCAGGAGCACTCGGGAGCCCCACTCCGGAGCCAGCGCCGCCACCTTGCCATTCAGCGGGCTCAATATCAATTCGGCCGGCGCCGCAAGCCCAAGCTCGCGCAATTGGTAGCGTTCCCACTTCTGCCCAGGCTGGTAAGAAGCAATGGCTGGGATCTCCCGGCTGTCGGTATTGATGAGGCTCACCCAGACCATATTCCCGGCGCCGGCCACGCGAGCATACCGCAGCCGCGAGAGGCCTTCGACATACGCCGCCGGAACCGGCTGGAACTTCTGCCCGTCATACCGGTAGATCCGCCCCGGGGTGGATATCCAGATACAACCCTGTCCCACCGCGACGTCCTGGATACGCAGGATCGCCTTTGAAAAAAGCGTATCCATGCCGAGAAACTTGAGCACATCCGTGGCTTGGCCATGCGGCCGGCCGTAGTGCTTCCAGGCCCCGTCCCCAAGATCGTAGCGGGTTAGCCCGTCCACCGTGACGAACCAGACCTGGTCTCCGGGAAGGCCAGCGCCTTCTAGCTCCGCAACGATCCGGTCAATCGTGTCGTACGGCAGGGCGGAATTGCCGGTGTCGTAGTTGGTCGCTCCCAGCGCCGTGAGCCTGGTTACACCCAGCTTTGATTTGGCGTACTCAAGCCAGAGACCACCACGGGCATCCAGCACCATTCTCCTAATCTTCCCGCTGCGTAGCGCGCTGTTGGCCGGACCCCGGTGCGCCCACGTGTCACCCTGCCTCAAGCTCACACCGAGATCCAGCGCTTGGTCGTAGGAAAACGCGTACGTATCTGCCCCGAGGCTGACAACTTGCGCCACACGATTGTCCAGCAAGCCATCCTGGGTCGTCAGGGTGCGCGCGGGTGCCGGCCGCAGCCGGGTGGCCCCGGCGCGGGCCCGCGTGGCATAGGTCACCCAGAGTTCGCCAGTGGCCGTATCCGTCAGGGCGAGGGCGCGCAGCTCATTAGATTCAAGCCCATCTCCGCGCGAGCCCTCCCTCCAGGCCGATCCCTCCTGCCGGAACAGGCCGGCCTTCGTGAGCGCCACCCAGCCTCCCTGAGCTGGAAGCACCACCGGAACTCGCTGGGAAGCACAGGCGCCAAGCAAAAGCACCAGCGGAAGCAGGACCAAACGAGCTCTCATCTCACCCCCCGCGCGGGGGAGGCCACACACTGGGATCAATCGGGCGGCAGGTTTATACAGGGGAGGGTCTTCACCGAAATGCTTTAGGATTATTAAACGTGTCCAAAAATTTTCAGATAATTGTCGTGGCTGATTCCAAGTACGCGCAAATTATTGCGAATGATAAAAACAGGTAGCGCCTTATCCCTAGGGATTACGATTGGCCGCAAAAGACCTTTTTTCCAATAAATTCGGTGGTCGCCTTCTTCCCGCTTAAATGTGCAGCCTATAGTCAACAAAAATCTTTCAAATTTCTTCCAATGAACCGGGGTAATTCTTGGCATACAAGAAAAAGGTTGCTGTTAAACAGCAACTGGGACTCGGATCTTTTGAGAGGTGTTTTCAACAACCCTTGGCGGGTTCCACTCTTTGTGAATCCTTCTCCAACCGAGATTTCGTAGGACTTCTTCCATATTTCCAGAAACAATCAGCTCGTCAAAAAAGACTTTAGTGATTTCTTCAAATTTTCTCTTTACATCTTTTGGACTCTTGCCAGAAGTAGATAAATCAAGCGCCGGGCTATAGGCGATATAGCGTTTACCTTCTTTCAAAACAGAAACCGAAAGTCTTAAATCTTTAACGTTTTTATGCATACAAGTTTACAATAACAAATCTATGGCAATCGTCAACATCAACGAGGCATAGGGCGAACTTGGAGGCAATTGCTTGCCAAGATCAGGTTACCGGGAGTTACGTTTTGCCGTGGGCTCTAGTTTTTGGGTGTGACTTCCGCCGGCTGAGGTAGTCCCATAACACGTTGGCGCTGAAACCTATGACCACAACTACTCCTGTGATGATGTAAAATTCAGGCGGCACGTCTATCATCGCTTCCTCCCTTTTTGTGTCCGCTCAATCCATATCGCCCAAGCTACCAATATCACCGTAACAATTATACCCCCACCACGTTCCCACACGTCGTGAGTCTTATCAGAGGCTGTGACAGCAAACTCTACCACGGCGGCACCCGTGAGGAAGCCAGCCAATCGTTTCCGCTGATCCCTGTTCAGCGCCAT
>CAZPLZ010000014.1:0-28827 GCA_964587525.1 uncultured bacterium
CGTTGGCGCCAGAACTGGTGGCTACGTTGGAGCGGCTTCTCACCGCACCTGAGTTAAAATAAACTTAGTGAATTTGGTGACAGGCGGAACGTGTGCCGGTATCTTCACGATTTCAGGTGAAGAACTGAAGGCGAAGAATGGGTAAAACGATATTGATCTTGGGAGCTTTTGATTCCAAAGGACCAGAATACGCATTTCTGCGGGAACAGATCATGGGCAGGGGACATTCCGTAGTGACCTTGAATACGGGCGTGTTGGGTTCGACCGATCTTTTTCCCGTAGATGTGGAAGCGGAAGAGGTGGCCTGCGCCGGAACCGGAGATCTTTCAGCCCTACGTCAGAAAAAGGATCGAGGCGAGGCGATGAAGATCATGGCCGCGGGTGCCCCAGTAGTGGTAAGAAAGTTGTTTGCCGAAGGACGTTTTGACGGTATCATCGGCATGGGGGGAACGGGAGGCACCACCGTGGTTGCATCGGCCATGCGGGCTTTGCCTTTGGGTGTGCCCAAGGTCTGCGTGTCCACCGCGGCTTCCGGCGACACTTCGGCGTACATCGGAACCAAAGACATTACAATGATTCCTTCCATTGTGGACGTTGCAGGGGTGAATCGTATCTCCAGGATCATCTTCACCCGGGCAGCAGGTGCGATCTGTGGCATGGTAGAGATGGAACTTTCGGTTGTTGCTGATGAAAAACCAGTCGTTACGGCCTCCATGTTTGGAAACACCACCGAATGTGTAAACGCCTGCGTGGAAGCTTTGTCCAAGAGGGGGTACGAAGTTCTGGTATTTCATGCGACCGGTACCGGCGGCAAAGCCATGGAGAATCTAGTGGATGAAGGCCTGGTGGATGCCGTCTTGGACATCACGACTACTGAGTGGGCTGATACTATCTGCGGAGGAGTTTTTGATGCGGGTCCGGAGCGCTTGGATGCACCGGGAAAGAAGGGAATCCCTCATTTGATCGTTCCAGGATGTGTAGACATGGCCAACTTCGGTGCCAAAGAAACTATACCACATAAGTATAAAGAGACCGGTCGTATTTTCTACGAGTGGAATCCTTCGGTGACCCTAATGCGGACCAACCTTGAAGAAAACCAGAAGATGGGTGAGATCTTCGCGAAAAAGGCCAACGCGGCCAGAGGTCCAGTGGCCTTCCTTTTGCCGTTGCGGGGCGTTTCTATCCTAGATGGTGAAGGTCAACCGTTTTGCGACCGGGAAGCCGACCTTGCCATGTTCAGCTCGATCAGGGCCAACCTCAACAACAGCATTCCCATAGAGGAAATAGACTGCAATATTAACGATCCGAAATTTTCCAAGAAGGCGGTCGAGATGATGCTTGATCTTGTAAAACAAGTTCAGGGTTAGAATTCCTGAAAACGCGGAGGAAACTGTTATAGCATTCGCAAGAAGAGAAATCCTCGAAAGATTCCGCAGGAAAGTCGAGAAAAACTTGCCCATCATAGGGGCTGGGGCCGGTACGGGTATCAGTGCCAAGATTGAGGAAGCCGGTGGTGTCGATCTGATCGTGATTTACAACAGCGGTCGTTTCCGTATGGCTGGGCGTGGTTCCCTGGCCGGTCTTATGCCCTATGGTGACGCAAATGCTATCGTCATGGAAATGGCTGGTGAAGTCTTGACTGTAGTCAAGGACACCCCGGTACTCGCCGGCGTATGCGGCACGGATCCATTCCGGCAGATGGGGGTCTTCCTTAAACAAGTAAAAGAGGCTGGTTTCTCGGGCGTGCAGAACTTTCCAACCGTGGGTCTTTGCGATGGCCAATTTCGAATGAACTTGGAAGAAACAGGCATGGGGTTTGACCTTGAAGTCGACATGATTCGCCTTGCCCACGAAATGGACCTACTGACGACCCCCTATGCCTTTAATCCCAAAGAGGCTGCGGCGATGGCCAAAGCCGGTGCAGACGTCGTTGTAGCGCACTTGGGTCTTACCACCAAAGGGTCCATTGGTGCATCCACGGCAGTCTCCCTGGAAGAGGCGCCGAAAAAGGTTCAGGCTATTTGTGATGCCGCCAAGTCGGTCAACCCCGACGTCCTCGTGCTTTGTCACGGAGGACTAGTGGCCATGCCGGAAGATGCCGAGTATGTGCTTCAGCGAAGTCAAGGCGTTAACGGATTTTACGGTGCTTCGAGCATGGAGCGTCTGCCGGTCGAAACAGCGATCCGGGAGCAGATCCGGAAGTTTACCTCGATTAGGTTGAGGCCTGACCTGAACACGTAGATGGGTGTGCAATATGGGGGCGATGGCTCAGCCTTCAGGCTCACCCATGGAAACCGGAAAGACTTTTCGGACACCCCACAGCCATTGGATTGCAACCAGCATGACTCTCGCTAACTGTGGAACAGAAAACCGGACGCTGCCTGGGGTGGACCCAAGCCGTTGATGAGGAAACCAAGAGGTGACCGGAAACCTCCGCGACGGTATGGCAAGAGCAGGGTGATGCAGAGCCTGAACCAAAAACCGCTTGGATTCATCGGTCTGGGGGCCATGGGAGGCCGCATGGCGGCGAACCTCCTGAAGGCCGGCTACGCCGTGCGGGGTTATGATCTAAAACCGGAAGCGGTCGAGACGCTGGTCCAGGCTGGCGGCACGGCAGCCGCCGATGCGGAGCAGGTCGTCCGTGAATGCGGGATGGTCTTGACTAGCCTGGTGGCCCATGCGTACCTGGAAGTTGCCGACCATATCCTGGTCCCCCACGCACGAAAGGATCAGCTTTTTATCGATCACGGGACCACGCCCGCACCGGACACCCGCCGGCTGCACGCCGCCTTCGCCGCGAAGGGTGCGGTCGCCATCGACGCGCCGGTGAGCGGTTGGTGGACAGGTGCACGGGACGGGACCCTACGGGTCTTCATCGGAGGAGATGAGCCTGTCGTTCAGCGATGCTGGCCCCTGTTTGAGGTGATCGGGGAATCAACGGAGCTGCACTATGCGGGACCGGCGGGTATGGGTCAAGTGATGAAAGTGGTCCAGCAACTTTGCCACCGGCTGCCCGACGCCGCCAGAATGGAAGTGATGGCCTTCGGCGTGCGGACAGGGTTGAGCCTGGACCAGACCATGAAAGCGTTGCAGGTGGATCCGGCCGGCGAGGATCCGTATGCCCGCTTGTACCGGGCCATCACTCAAGGTCGATCGGACGAACTCTCGTGCCTTTTCGGCGAGTGGACGTACTATCTGGACGAGGCCCGGGCATCCGGTTTCCGGATGCCCATGCTCGAGGAACTGTACCAGATGTGCGAGCGCGGCAAGCGGGTCAATCGGGACGAGCAGGGCCGGGAGGGAATTTCGGTTTGGCGCGAGCTCCTGACGGCCAAAACGAAGACCTGAGTGTCTGGGTGACGTGCACATGAGGGGGCTTATTGCGGCTCTCATCGTGTTCGGCGGCATCGCCTTCATCGTGTGGGCGGCCCGGGCTCGTCGGGGTGGGGGATCTCAAATCTACCGGCGGTGTCGAGGCTGTGGTGCCTCGGCGAACATGTTAAGCAATCTCACCAACATGTACGCGCTAGGCTACGGCCACGATCCTGAAAAGTTCGACAAGGAAGTGGGGACAATGTGCGCTAACCATGCAGGAGAGCTAACCGAGAAGCTGTTACGCGAGGGGAAGGTAACTGTGGAACAGTTTGCACAGGCCAATACCCGCGCGATGCGGTTCATGATGAGCGGATTAGAGGAGTAACGGGAGCGCCGTGAACGTACTAGCGATTGCGAATCAGGGACGATGGGACGCTTACCCCGGTTGGTTTGGCCTACCGCAGGGCAAGCAAGTGATGGCGAACTCAAACTATTACAAAAGGCTACCGCGGAAGCGAATGGGGGCCGGAGTACTCTTTTTTGATCGCGCTGGAAATCTGCTTATTGTGAAGCCAAGATATAAGGCTGGTTGGACGATTCCCGGTGGCGTGGTTGAAGCTGGAGAGTCTCCACTTTGAAAGTTCTTATCGATTGAAGAAGGCCAGCGGCCGGGGGAGGGACCGTGAAGATAAGAAAGGCTGAGGAGCGTGATGTTGATGCTATGGCCCGCCTTGCGGCGGTGAAGCGAGAGGAATATGAGACATATCAGCCGGTATTCCATAAGCGTGCGAAAGACGCAACGGAGACGCATCTAGGGATTTCTCTTGAGAATTCACGTACTCGTCCCCTGCTTATTTGACACTTTTATCGAACCGACGCTCTTCGAGCGCAAGCAATTTAGCTTCTAAACAGAGCATTATAGAATTGTTCTCTACCGATAGAATTTAAATATTCAATCTTTCTCTTCTCATAAAAATCTTTAGCTTTACCTCTTGAAAAATACCAAATGCAATCAAACATGATACTTAGTTTGAACACATCAAACATATATTTTTTCTCACCTTCACTTAATGGCTGATACTTCATGTATTCTGATGTCGTTCTTCTATCTTCTTTAAAATCGAACACGTTTCGGTCTTTTTTGAAATTAGACCAAGTGTTCCATTTAAAAGACGTTACAAAAGGATCGATTAAGCTAACAAGATCAGAAACAAGGAAAGTATAGTTGGCGTCATCAAAATCTATGAGGGTGTTGAATTTCCCATTTTTAAACAGCACATTTGAAAAATGAAAATCACAATGACATATTCCTTTTGGTAAAGATTTTGGAAGTGTCAACTTTGATAATTCATTCTCAAACCATTTCAACTTTTCTCTTGCATTCACTGTGTTTAGCTTTTTTACTTTCTTTCGAGCGAATTCTCGGCAATTTTCAATGTTGTAATTCAGTCTGTATTTCTTATTTTTCGGCCTGTAATGTTTGGTAAGAGTTTGTAATTCAGCTACCCGTCTAATGAGTTGTTTCTTTTGGTTTTCACTCGGGTTTTTTAAGTGTCGGCCTTCAACGAATTCGAAAATGATGAAAGGTTTTTCATTGTAAGTTCCTACAAATGTTCCATGTTTGTTTTTAAATGCTGCCGGACACGGATAATGTTTGTCTTTTAAGTAGTTGATTAGATTGCTTTCAAACAAGACCGAATCTTTGGAACGATTTTCATAATATCTAAAAACAAATTTTCCCTTTGTTGTTTGTAATAAATAAGTTGTTTGCACTGCCCCAGTGGTAAACGGTTTGGAATTCTTATATTCCCCCAAAGTATAATCTGAAAGGATATCGGTAAAGTCGCTTTTTATAAATGTTGTTTTTACTGCCATGATAGTTATTCTACATAGCTCAAGATAACGTCTCGGTTGCCGGTGAATTCACAAAGAGGATTATGATCCGACATGCTTGCAGAGAGTAATATTGCCGCCGCCCTGGAAGAGCTTGATCTCGCCGGGGCGCAGGTCGAGCTCCATGCTTCGTTGCGCAGTTTCGGCTGGGTGAACGGTGGCGCGGAGACCGTGGTTTCCGCCCTGAAACGTGAGCTGAAAACACTCCTCGTGCCGGCGTTCTGCTCGGAAGCCTGCGCGCCCACCCCCACGCACGAGCATGTCGAGCGCAATGCATGGACCAACGAGGACTACTTCTTTAACAATCCGCCACCTCCCAAACCATTCGATCCTCTGACAAGTCCCGTTGACAAAGATATGGGCGTCATTGCCCAAACCATCGCCAAGCAGCCAGGTTCTTGCCGTAGCACCCATCCGTTGTGTTCCTGGGCAGCGTGGGGTGAAGATGCGGACTATTTAACCGCGAACCACTCCTGGGACGATGCTTTCCTTCCCATCAAACGGTTAATGGAGAGAAATGGATCGATCTTACTGATTGGCACCTCTCTCACTAGCTGTACGGCGATACATCTTGCAGAAGAAGTTACAGGACGAAGGATGTTCATTCGCTGGGCGCTTGACCTGAACGGCCAGGTACGCAGAGCGCGGTGTGGGGGATGCAGTGACGGTTTTGACCGACTTTTTCCTCAGTTAGAGGATGTCTTTCGTAAAACGCAAGTCGGCGCTTGCAGGATGTTGGCCGTCCCTCTGTCAGAGTTGGTCGAAAGGGCCGCGACAGTTATCCGTAGCGATCCCAGCATCACGATGTGCGAGCGAAAATGTGATCGTTGCCTGGCTGCTTTCGCTGGTGGACCTGTTGAATAGGAATTGGCGTCCGCTCCGACCGCGTCGTGGTGGGAGGGCATCACCCTTTCAAGAGTGGTAGGGGTTTTCCAAGATCATTCCGGCCTCAACTGATCTACTGACTACTCTCACTCATACGCCACACGACCCTGCCATGTGTCACTTCCTCGTGTCTGCTATACCCAATCCAGTCCCCTTCCATTTTGAGCTTATCGTTTTCAGTGTTTCCAAGTTTTAGAAATAGCACTCCCGTCAGTTCATCCGATGTCGGTTTTGACCGACTCCAGTAAATCAAACTCACGTCACGGCGCGAAGATATCCTTCCTTCCAACCAGTAGGTATGTGTCGTATATGCATTTTGGGCTCTGCACCACAGATGCGGTCCATCGACACTAATTGTTACGACATCATTGGGATATGGAACCATTTTCCCTGTCGTCGGGTCCTGAATCGTGTATGGCTCGAGCTTCTTTGTCTTAGAGTTGTATTGCAGCCACTTAACACTCCACGTCCCCTCTAGATATTCCGCGGAACCGCCAAACATGAAGGCTTTCTGTGAACGCGCCGTCCCTAGCGACCGGAACGATGAGGAAATTTGGTCCTCCATAGTTCTTGTTGTTTCTTGATTAAAACCTCTAAAGACGACTAACGCACCAAAAGCAAGCATGAGGTAAGTTCCAAAAATGACCTTTGTGTTTCCCTTGCGTTTTTTTGATTCCTTCTGAAACAACCAGAAGGCGAGCAGGCATATGGAAAGCCCAAATCCTCCTACCCCGTAGTTGAGCAGGGCGGGGAACTTATCTAAAATCCCAGTCGGCATTGTGTCTCACCACCTCCATTTAATAGGCTATAGGCTCGATACCACTCATCATCCCACACAGCTTTGCTGATGAGCCCCACTACATTCCTAGGAGGGTGCGCACCTTGTCCACGATGCCTGACACTCTTGCCAGGCCAATCACCAACTGAATAGCCATCAAGACTGCAGGAATCACAATCGTCGTGGCGTATTTCACCCACGATTTCAGGTCCACCGGGATGACGGGTATCTTTGAGATGATCTGTCTCTGCTCATCGAGTGCCTGCATTGCGGCAACCAGTCGACTGTTGTCGGCATGTTCGCTAAGGCGCGATACGTATGTCTCAAAAGGCTTCTGATATCTGTGGTGAAGTTGGAGTAGAATTTCTCGCTTCTGTGCGCGGAGGTTCCTGCTCACCTTTGCCAGCGCCACGAATGGCATGAGAAAGCTGGCTATGACAAAGACGCCGAACACGACGAAGAAGCCAAGATTGCCGCCACTCGTATGAAGAGTCGCAAACGCCTCCACAGCCAGGAACATGACGATAATCCCCACAAGGTAGTTTGCCTCCATGGGCAACACGCCGAGTGCGCTCATCCCCCCGCAACGGTCTGGGTGCATCGGCTGCAGCCGCAGCCTCATGTCAGCCAGTTTTCCGATCATCCACATGGTGACGCCCCACTTGTAAACAGCGACGATGATAATGTAATAGATGGTGGCGGCCCAAAAGCGATAGTA
This sequence comes from uncultured bacterium, assembly GCA_964587525.1. Classification (GTDB taxonomy): domain Bacteria; phylum Oederibacteriota; class CAKKQC01; order CAKKQC01; family CAKKQC01; genus CAZPLZ01. The sequence continues at coordinate 7,590 of CAZPLZ010000014.1, forward strand.
ATAGGCGGTAATTCCCCCGTTCACCCCATCCCAGGAATTCGGCTCTTGCAGCGCTGCATACCACGTCCAGCCCCCTGCCAGCGCGAATGCCAGGAACAGGACAATGGTGTTCCGGTACAGGCGTTGAGCGCGATTGACGAGCCCCTCCACCCGCTTACTCGCTTCAAGGAGGGCGCCGCTCTCCTGCAGATCGGGAATCAGGTGATCGATGCGATTGCACAGGTTCACCAGGATGGCGGCACCGAGGGGGGCCAGGAGTCCGAGCTCGAACATCTCTGCATAGTCTTTGTACATGGCAGGGGAGTAGGAATTGTCGAGCAAATGTCCAGTGATCAACCCAAGCACGACAATGCCACCGCAGGACAGCAGAAAATACCCCAGGGCGAAAGGAACAGGCTTCCTGCCTAGAAGTCCCATGAGTGTTCTTAGGACTGGCTCGTTGCCGATCACGTCCAACGCCGGTGTGTTTCTCATTATCTGTATCCCCTGATCCCTACGGATAACTGAACTGAACCAGCCTGGAGGATGCGACCCAGGTTTTGGGGTAGTTATAACTCACCCCGACCTTTATTTCACGTACAAGCTCTCATTCAACTAGCTGATTTCATCAAAAACCCATGAAGGGTTGCAGCAGACCGTAACCTGACTGGTTGTCATGCCAGCCTGGATGAGTGGCCATGCGCAAGAGATGTTCCTTAAGTTCCTCGACGTTGCGTAACGGACTTCGATGGCTTGATCCTCTCCTGTGCTTGGCCACCACCAAAGCCGAGAGACCTGCAACGAAAGGGGTTGCCATAGACGTGCCACTCAACGTTGCGTAACCACCCTTCTTATACGTGGACCAAATTTCGGATCCAGGAGCCATGACATCAATTTCGCCTCCGTGGGAAGTGAAACCTGATGGATTACCATTGCGATCATGCGAGGCTACGGTGATGACCCCTCCGAACTTCCCGGGGTATCCGATGCTGTTTTGGTAGAGGGACCCCGAATTGCCGGCCGCACAAATCACATGGACACCCCGGGCTAAAGCGCTTGAAATCGCCTTATACAGGCTGTGCGAAATTGAGGGTCCTCCCAACGACATGGAGATGATATTGGCTCGTTGGGAGACAGCCCAGTCCACACCACGGGCAGTCCAGTCAAAACTTCCGCTACCGCTATTGGAAAGAACTTTTCCGACAAGAAGGCTGGCTTGGGGAGCCACCCCAACAAACCCCACGTTATTTAGCCGAGCCGCAATAATCCCGGCGCAATGTGTGCCATGCCCATTTTCATCCTCGATGCCATCACCGGTGAAATCCCGCATTTCTGCAATTGCACTCTGAAGATCGGGATGATCGGGATCGATTCCTGTATCCAACACCGCCACCCGAATCCCTCTCCCCTGCGTTTGCCGCCAAAGTCTTGGGATGCCCAAAACCGCTTCGGCCCAATTAATCCGCTCTCGTTTCGCAGCCGCCATAAGGGACAATTCTGCAAGACTTGTGGCCACATTATGAATCTTGACCGGGTATAGCCTTGCTTGTGCACCGGTATTCCTACCAGCTTTGGCCAATCTCCGGACTTTTGATCTAGCCCGCTTGTTCTTCTTGCGATTGGTTGACTTCCTTTTAGCCATAGCTCCTCCCCCTAATTTTCAGCATTCCCCTAAATCAATAGTTTGTAGTGGCTTGCATCTTCCTGAGCCACGCAGCCGAGTTCGTTGCTGAAGCACGGCGTGCACAGGTGTGGTCATTTAAGTCTCTTGCCGTGATCTTCGATAATCCGGTTCAGCTCAGCGAGCGCAAATTTCGCTAGCGCCTTCTGGGCCTTGATCGACGCCTTGTCGGTGGATTCCAGGTCACCAAGAATGATGATGTTTTCGTCATTCAGCCGGGTTGCCGGGCCGGTATAGTTGAAACTGCCCGCGATGATCACCTGCTGATCCAGAATCATTAGTTTGTGGTGCAACTTCCCGAGTTTGTGCTTCTTTCCATTGGGGCCTACGACCGTCTGGCTTGATACTTTGAAGAGCTTTGCCCCGGCATTGTGAACAGTCCGGGATGCCGCCCACTTTTGGTTGGCCATCATGCCGTCGAGGGCTCCACGAATCAGCATTTTGGTGCTGGCCAGCTTAATCATAACGTCATCGATTCCTGACGACTGGGCGAACGTAAAGATCGCAAAGTCGACGCGCCGCTTGGCCTTGATCATCTGTTTCATGATTTCCATCTCGGGGTTGTGGTCAGGTGCGAAGAGGATCCGGATGGGAATATCACTCACGACGACATCAGGGGGTGCCGGATCGTGGCCCTCATTGAGCTTCCCGAAATGTCCTTGGCGGATTTCCTTGAATTCTTTGCTGTAGATCTTCGCCACTTTCTTGTCGTGGACGATGATCACATGGTTGAGGTTGTTGTGCGTGCCCGTGTTGGTGAAATTGGTTGATCCGGTCAGGACAGATGTGCCGTCACGGACTATGAACTTTTGGTGGAAGATCGAGGGGTTGAAATCGGAACGGACGTAGATTGCTGAACGGAGGATCGCATCATGGATTGCCCGGTTATCCTTGTGTTCGCCGGCCCGCTTCAGCCTGGCAGACTCACAGTCGAGATCGAAGTGGACGGTGCGATGTTCGGTCAGGTAATCGGCTTCGAGGACCAGGTTGACTCGCACTCGTGCGGTTCGACCTGGTATTTTTCGCCGTCTTGCCCGGATAATGGCTTTTCCGATTTCCCAAGAGTCAAGTTCCTGTACAGCAATGTCCAACTTCTTCTCGGCCCCATCGATGAACTCAACAATGGTTTTTTCTAGGTCATCCGGCGCCCCGAGCAGCGATGGCCCCATATACATTTCGACACTTCCTATCTTCATGTGTGTAAGCCTCCGTAGGGTCTGTCGTTAACTGTAAGATCAATGGGCACGTATTCATGAGGTGGTTATATTACCCTAAGTGATGTTACTATGCATAGATCATAATATGAGCTGATTTGGCATGGAAGCAACAAAGGGAGGGATAAGATATGGCAACGCGCCGGTCAGGAAAGGCCTTCAAAGGCAGGGCCATCTTTCAAACCTTCAAGGATAAAGCCGGTGAATATCGCTGGCGTCTTCGTGCCACCAACAAGCGGATCATCGCCGATTCAGCTGAAGGGTACAAAAAGATGTCGAGCTGCCGGCATGGGATTGCCCTCGTCAAGCAGGCGGCGCCGTCCCCACGCATCAAGTTCCAGTTCTTCAGGGACAAGCGGAGGGAATACCGCTGGCGGCTCCGTGCGGCCAACTACAAAATCGTCGCGGACTCGGCTGAGGGCTACAAGAAGAAACAGGACGCCGAACGTGGTGTCGCCCTGGTAATGCAAGCGGCAGCGTCCAAGCGGCCCCGCTTCCAACTCTTCCGGGACAAAGCGAGCGAGTTTCGCTGGCGCCTGCGTGCAGCCAATGGTCAAATCATTGCCGACTCCGGTGAGGGGTACAAGGGGAAAGGCGCCTGTCAGCATGGCATCGCCTTAGTGCGACGGGCTGCCCCATCACCTCGGTTTAAGTTTCAAGTCTTTAAGGATCGAGGAGGAGGATACCGTTGGCGCCTGCGGGCCGCCAATTACGAGATCATCGCGGATTCCGCCGAGGGATATAAACGGGGGGCGGATTGTGAGCATGGGATCTCCCTCGTGATGCGGTTGGCTCCGCTCGCGCGCATTGTGGGCCGGTGCTAAATCCTCGTGACCTCAAGTGAGATGAAAGGCGCTCTTGGTCTGGACGTAGGGTGCGCGAGCCGATGAAACTCCCAATGCTTCTGGCCGGCCCCATCCTTCGACGGGTCGAGCACGTGAACGGTTACATTGGGGGAATCCTTAAAGTAAACCTTGGATATAAGTGGGATGCTTTTGCAGAAGTCTCTAAGTAGAAGATGGAGAACGATCTCTCCTATCTCCCCTCGTTTTTGATAGTTGTCAGTCGTGTAGACGAGACGGGCCGCTTCTCTTATGTGATCCCAGCTGACCGGCAGAGGGAAGTTCTGTCCTGCGTGTGGTCCGAGTGCGTATTCGGGGATGATGCGACAAAGCAGATCCACGAGAGGTATGAGGCGGAAACGGTTTTGTTCGAAGCCGACATGATAGGCCCGGAGTGTTGATTCGGATAATTGCTGGCGGAGTACGAGATCAGATTGAAACGGTCTTGTCATGTATTCGGTGGATTCGTCGGTACAGGGGGATTATTCACCATTGCCGCCAGGGAAGGAACCGAGTATAGCTGCTAGCCAAGAGGGCGCATCGAACATCCATCCCACGTAACGCTTTACGATAACTATTGCAGAATCGAAGGGGCCCTCGAACCCTGCCAAAATTGCAAAACCACGCAGTACGAAAAATATGCAACCGATTAACAAAATAAAGATCACGGACGCATAGGCTTTAGAGTTAATAACATCCGGATCGCCGCTCTGATCAAAGAATGTCTTAAGCCCTTCCTTCAGGCCGAACAGTTGAACGAGATGGATGCCGTAAATCACCAATGTTCCAGGGAGCATGCCAAGCCCCGCCAATATGCTGCCCCACCAAAAGTCAGCGCGCTCCCCAAGGTACACATATGGAAGCTTTACCAGTGGGAGCGAAATCATTACTAAGGGCAAAGTAAAGATAAGCCGTAGCCACGCCATAAGTTAAGAGTAGAGCAGCCTTCTATGTTCGAATCTTGTTCAACGGTGTTTCAGTCGGTCGTGGATTATTGAACCATTCAAAATATTTCTTTGTGCTCTTGCGACCGCTCTGAACCAATATTTCGATTTTTTTCTTTTTCAAATCGAAGTCTGTCGTTTTAACTCCTTTCGCATCGATGAAAATGGTTCTATGCCAATCGTTCTTGTGAAGATGGGCTTTGTTGGCCATTTCGGAGAAGAATCCGAGCAGGGCACCCATGTAATCTTTAAACCCTTCGATTTTTCTATCCGGAATGTCCCAGTTGTCAGTTTCCCACCTGATTTCGTCTTGGGTATCCACGCGTAGGCCTAGGGTCTCTTTGTTGTAGCGATCGTCCTTGTCATATTTGGTGGGATACGATGTTTTCAGTCCGGCGCTTTTCTTGCTCAAGTATTTGACGTCATCAAAGATGTCGATGGGGTAGTTGTAGCTGACGCCGCCATCGACGAGGATCTTGCCTTTGCGCGCCATGGCCATAAACACCAGGGGGATGCTCATGGAGGTGCGAACTGCTTCCCAGATTGGAGCATTGGGCGTGTGTTCGGATTCGGTAGAGTAGATTTTGCAATCCTGGGCGCTGAGGTCTGTTCCAACCACGTAGAGGTCACGAAATCCCTTCTCCTGTGCTGCGACCTTTCGCTTGAGCTCCCGAAATGTTAGATCACCGTTGCCAGCAAGGTTTTGGATATGCTCTCTCATCCACGTTGGAAAGGCCTCTCCGCGGTACCAGCCGTACTTTCTTACAAGCCTGATGGCCCCTGCGATGCGACCTCCCCAACCGGTGTCCATGAAGTCGTTGAAGTTAGTGGTCGCAAGGATGTGGCCCAGTTTTTTGGTCGTACATCCTAATGCGAGGAGCGTGGCCGTAATCGCCCCCGCCGACGTGCCCGCAACGCGGCGAATGCCGGATAAGATACCCTGGCGCTCGAGGACTTCGATAGCGCCTGCAAACGCAATGCCCTTTACACCGCCTCCCTCGAAGACCAGATTCCGAAACTGGGTAATCATAGGTTCATCTCCTTTATTTCACGTTAGTTCAGCAGCAGTTTTCCAAAGAGTCCGACGAGTATTGGTGCCAAGATAGCCGCTCCACGTGTAAACATTTGAAGTGGGCTGCCATAGAGTCCTTCGCGTTGTGACCAATGGATGGATGCGTCACGTTTCGATTGACCCTCGCGGCCGAGGGCATGTTTCCTAATCTGTAGAATTGCCGCAGCTGGTAAATATACGCTTACCAAAAGCAAGGAGAAAAATACGCCGATGGCATTCGCGATTCCCGATGTCACAGCCTTAATGTGTGCTCCGAGGTTGTCCTCCACGGTAAATGCAGATAGCCATCCAAGGAGCGCATGGACCTCAAAGACGCCGATCACGAGGAGGGCAGCACACGTATAGAGCAACAGCTGTAATCTGTTGGATTTGACCGTTAGGCTCTCTCGATTCTCGATCAGTCCGACAGGCGGTAGGTTGACGGTCAGGCTGCATGCCACCATTACCGCGATGGCAACAGCGATGCTTAAGCCAGAGAGAAAGTTTCCTGCACTATGAAGGCTTGTCGTGCCTGAGGCAAGCTCCAGCATTTCGACGAGATGCTGCACGGCATGAGGCTGGAGTGTATTCCCAAACAACTGCAAAATCACTACCGAGCAGAGGCATATCAATCCTGTCAGCCCACACACACCTCTGCGATATGCTGACGGATAGCCGCTGAGCGAGCGATAGATGACATGTGCCGCAACCGCGCCGACGAAGAACATGAAGACCGCGCACGTAATGGCTGAAATGAGCCAGTAGACTCGACCACGGAAATCTTTGGTCAGGAGCTCAATGGTCTTCGAATCCATCACATCGATGGAATAACGCCTTTCTGTAAGCCTCGAGAGCTTGAAGATCGCCTTCGAGTGTTCATGTTTGTCATCCCGGCGCTCTGTTGTAGCGAGTTGGCTCTTATGATCGTTCAAGACATGATGAAAGATATGCTCCTCTGACAGGTTTGAGACCAAGTAGAAGCGCCAGCCCAGCACGAGGACCATGAATCCACCAACCAGCGGCCATATCCAAGGATGCCTTGTTGACATATGTTGAATTATATAGTATCTCTACTAATCTAACTACAGAAATCTGCTTCTATAGATGGGTTGTTTGACCCGTGTCCGGGTCGGGGGGAGGAAAATTGGCGGCACAATTCTTAAATGCTTTTGGAGATCAACAGCCCTATGGTGTCGTCCGCCTGACCGACAAAGTGGCGGGGAAGGAGGAGCGATGAAGAAAACGTACACCGAGCAGGAAGTAGCCGACGAGCTTGATGTCAGTGTCCCATTTCTGCATGGATTGATGTGGGGACTGGGCATTGAATCACGGAAACGGAAGAAAAAAATACTGACTGAGCAAGAATGCAAACGTCTTCGTAAGGCATGGAGGGGCAAATGATAGCTGCAGTGACGTATACTGTGGTCCTTTGACAACTCCCTCTAAATGCAAAGAATATCGGTTCCACGATAGAAGGAGCGGCCGATGCTGGATGAAGTAGCGACGAATGGGTCTTCTATAACCGATATCTTGCGCTACGGCTTCATCGGTCTTTCTTTCCTCTTGGCCGCCATGAGTTACATGCTCTTAAGAGCAGAAGGTCGGAGGGATCACCCGCTGATCTGCTGATTATTTTCACTCATACGCTACACGACCCTGCCACGTGTCACCTCCTTTAGGAGAACTTGCGAGTGATGCGCTACCGCCGCTTCGGACGCACCGGGCTCAGGGTCTCGGAAATCAGCCTTGGAGGATTGTTCTTCAGCCCCAAGCTTTCCGGAGGGCGGAGCGTCGAAGCCGCGATCCGGAGCGCGGCGGACTGCGGCATCAACCTGATTGATGCGGCACCTGCATACAAGGGAAGCGAGGAGGAGATCGGCAAGGTCCTGGTGGCCGGTCTGCGACGGAAGTTCCTGCTGGCCACCAAGTGGTGGCCCTATATGGATGACGGCAAAACAATTCTGCAAAACCCGTCCGCGCTTCGCGCCTCGGTGGAAGGGTCGCTCCGCAGGCTACGGACGGATGTCATTGACCTGTTCCAGTTTCATTCGGTCACTCACCGGGGCGACGTGGATCGCCTGCTTGGGGGCCCGCTGCTACCGGAAATCGCCAGATTGAAGAAAGAAGGCAAGATCAGGTTTCTGGGCCTGAGCAATTCCGGGGAGTGGGACCCCGATGATGAGCGGCTTCAAGAAGCGGTGCGCAGCGGAGCCTTCGACACCTGCATGCCGGAGTTCCTGATCTTTCGCCAGCGGCCGGCGGACACACTGCTCCCAGCCTGCGCCAAACGTGACGCCGGGATCATTTCCATCATGCCGCTGGGCCAGGCGGCGTGGGGGTATGGCCTGCGCAACCGCAAGTACCTGAGGGATTCCCTGGACGGGCTCATCAAAAAAGGGGCGCTGCCTTCTGCGGAGCCGTACACGCGGGACGACGTGCTGGACTTTCTCCTGGATGAACACACCACCACCATCCCCGCCGCGGCGCTGCGGTTCTGCCTCTCGTTTCCCGAAATCTCCACGGTGTGCTGCGGCACCAACGATCCAGTGCATGTTGCGGAAAACGCTGCGGTCAGCGAGGCCGGACCCTACGACGCGAACCGGCTGGCCCGAGTCCGGGAGCTGTTCAACTTTTTCGAGAAACCTTCTTGATCAGTTTCCAATTGATCAAGGTCACCCCGCTGACTTCAATAATTTGTTTGACCTCGGGGTCGGTAAAAATCAGAAAATCCTGGTAACGATTCGTGCTGAACCAGTCCCAACCGTCATAGGACGGCATCTCCGGATCGTTGAGGGCGGGATGCACGATAAACTGCGTCACACCGGGCTTCAAATTCCTGATCGCCTCAATGAACTGAGCACGACGGAATGAAAGCCTTCGCTCTTTGTCCCACGTGACATCGAGCACCAACTCATCAAGTTTCGGCATCCCGCGGACTCGATAGCCGTAGACCATCCCTGCAATCCCCTGGAGCAAGAATGTTTTCGGGAGCTTCTTTTTGACCGGCGTGGAGTCGGGGGAAGGGACCATCGCCGGGAGCCCGAATTCGCGTGCCACCTCGATATACACGCGTATCACCGCGGGCGAAGCGAACGCCGTGCCCATGTGCGTATCGACGTGCGAGGGGGTGATCCCAGCATCGATGACTTTCTGTATCTGTGCCCGCATCTCGAGGGCGACTTCATCAATCTTGGCGTTCGATGGAATCCAGGAGCGAAAGAAACCATCGTCGTCGATGAGGCTGCGGACTTTTTCTCGGGGCGCAACGGATCCCATGCGCGACTTCTTGAACTCAGAGCTCAACGTGAGGTGGACCCCGACATCCACCTCGGGGTGCTGCCGGCAGTATGTCGCCACCTCATCGAACGCCTGACCGGGCGCATTGATGCTGGCGGAGGTGATGATTCCCGCCTCCTGCGCCTGTATGAACGCCTTGTTGACCGCGTGAAAAGTCCCCAGATCGTCGGCGTGGACGATCAGCAGCTTCGCGTCACTTGGGTAGCCGAGCCGTTGAGCCAGGTTCATGTGGGAAGTGCAACCAGCGATCGCCAACAACAATACTATATTAACTATGTCCCGTGCGCCCATAGCATTTGCAGGTTCATCATACTATGCGCGCTTGACACCGTGATGCGAAGTGTCATGATGCAGGCGTGGAGCGGCTAGATTGAGACGGTGAGCTTGAAACTTACTTTTTATGGCGACGATTTCACTGGCTCAACCGATGCCATGGAGGTCCTGAGCCTGGCTGGGATCAGAACCGCACTTTTCCTTGAGCCTCCAACTTCTGACCAGCTGAATCAATTTACAAACCTGCAGGCCTTGGGAGTTGCAGGGCTGAGCCGCTCTATGAGTCCCGCCGAGATGGATGTGGAGCTTCCGCCGATTTTTGAAAAACTCAAGACTCTCGGTGCGCCCTTGGTTCACTACAAGGTCTGTTCAACCTTCGACTCCTCGCCCGAGGTGGGCAGCATCGGCAGGGCTCTGGACCTGGGCCAAAAGGTCATGAGCGGTCCTTTTACCCCACTCGTGGTTGGAGCTCCTCCGCTGGGACGGTACGTGGTCTTTGGGAACCTCTTTGCCCGGGCGGGCCAGGATGGTGCGATCTTCCGCCTGGACCAGCATCCCACGATGAGCACCCACCCCATTACCCCCATGGATGAGAGCGACCTGGGACGGCACCTTTCCCGCCAAACCAGCCGCAAAACAAAGCTTTTTGACTTTCTCCAGATGGAAGGAAATGAACAAGAGGTGGATGAAAGGTTCGCCGAACTGCTCCGTTCGAATCCTGAGGTGGTGCTCTTCGACGCGTTTGAATCCCATCACCTGCCCCTGATTGGCCGTCTGATCTGGGAAGAGGCGAAGAGGCGGGGCCCGTTGTTCGCCATCGGTTCCTCAGGAGTGGAATATGCTCTCACCGCGCATTGGAGCCAGGCAGGGCTCGCGACGGGCACCTCAGAATTTTGCAGACCAGGAGCTGCTCAGAAGATGGTGGTGATCTCCGGGAGCTGTTCTCCGGTGACGGCGCGGCAATTGCAAAAGGCCAAGGAGCAGGGGTTTGCAGACATTCCGTTGGAGACGCCGAGACTTTTTGATCCCAAGGAATCGAACCAGGAACGTGATCGAGCTGCCACCCAAGCCCTGCGGCATCTCGCTGAGGGGCGCAGCGTCATGTTACACAGCGGGCTTGGTCCCCAGGATCCGCGGATTGAAGAATCCGCCCAGCGTCTGCGGTCACTGGGTTACGATGACCAAGCGCAAAGACGAACAAGCGCACGGACCCTGGGAAAGGAATTGGGCAAACTTCTCCGAACCATCTTGGAAGAATCCAACGTCCGTCGCACGGCGGTCGCGGGAGGAGATATCTCAGGGCATGTCGCGCGGGAGCTGAGTCTTCAGGCCCTGGAGGTGCTTGTTCCCATTCATCCGGGAGCACCCCTGTGCAAGGCCCATGCGCCCGGCTCTTCCCTGGATGGCCTGGAGGTGCTCTTCAAAGGGGGTCAACTGGGGAGGGAAGATATCTTTGAAAAGGTTCTGCTGGGAAAGCCCTGACGCCGCGTTTTATCTGCGGGCGATCCGCCGGGCCTGCTGAAAGGATTTCAGCAAGCCGACCCCTCCGGTTCCTGCGACGCTCAAGGCGCCTGCCGCGCAACCCAGTTTGAGAGCCTGCTCGAGCGGAAAGCCACGCAGGACACCCGCGAGAAATCCAGCATCAAACGAATCGCCTGCACCGGTGGCGTCCACGGTCCGCACGCGAAACGCGGGAACCTTGAGCGAGGCATGGTTGCGCAGCATGGCAAAACACCCTTTGGCGCCCATTTTGAGAACGACAACACGCCGAACTCCAGCCTGAAGGGCTGCCGCTGCGACCTGCTCAGGGCGTGTCGCCTTGAACTCTGCACACGCCTCTTCATAGCTCGGCAGGTAATAATCCACGTAGGGGAGATAGGATTTCACCAGTCCCCACCGCCCTTTGGGATCCCAGCAGGTATCCAGGCTGGTCATGAGTCCCAGCCGTTTGGCCCGGATGAGCAGGCGGCGCGCCGGCGCTCCGTCCAGTTTAGGGAGGATATACAACGCTGAGAGGTGCAGGGCCCGGTACCGGTGCAGCAGCCGGTCCGGCACGATCCGGTCGGTGACTGCGGCGCTGGCGCCAAGCGTGTGCAGGAAACTGCGCTCCCCGTCCTTTGACACCAGCACCACCGTGGTCGAGGTTTGAAGTTTCCGATCGCGCATGAGGGTTTGAACATCTACTCCTTCATCGGTGAGCCTGCGCTCCAGAAAGTTCCCAAAGCTGTCCCGGCCTATGGCAGAGCCAATGCCCACACGCAGGCCCAGCCGGGCGGAGGCGATCGCGCTGTTCAACGCGCAGCCCCCGCCATGGAGCCCGATGGCCTCGACCAGCCGCAGTTTCCCGCGCTCAGGGAGCTTCTCGACTGGCCGGACCGTGGTGTCCGCTACCGAATTACCGACGCACATCAGGTCACGCATGCAATGAACGCATCGTCCTCTCGCGCTATCATAGCGGGAGCGATGAAACCCGTTCAGGCTCGCCTCAACCGGTTGTTCGGGACTTCTGGCAAGTGCCTCGATGTGGCTATCGATCACGGCATGTTCAACGAGCCCAGCTTCCTGGCCGGTATTGAGGACATGAAATCGGCGGTGGCCACCCTGGCCCAAGCCGGACCGGACGCCATCCAGCTCACGCCAGGGCAAGCTCACTTATTGCAAGAAATTCCCGGCAAAGCCAAGCCCGCGCTGGTGCTGCGCACGGATGTCGCCAACGTCTATGGGAGGAGCCTGCCGCCTGTACTGTATAGCAAGATGGTCGGCGAACCGGTGATGCAAGCCCTGCGTCTCGACGCGGCGTGTGTCGTGGTCAACTTGCTGCTTCTTCCTGATCAACCTGACTTGCACGGCCAGTGCATCGACAATATCAACCGCTTGAAGCTGCAATGCGACTCCTTCGGCATGCCGCTGATGATCGAGCCTTTGGTCATGAAGACCAATGCGCAAGCTGGAGGGTACATGGTGGACGGGGATGTCAATAAGATTCTGGGCCTGGTCCGGCAGGCCGCGGAGCTGGGCGCAGATGTCATCAAAGCTGACCCGTGCGATGACCTCTCTCAGTACCACCGGATCGTGCAGACCGCGGGCCGGCCGGTGCTGGTCCGAGGCGGGGGAAAGGTGTCCGAGGAGGAAGTGTTCAAGCGGACAGCCGAAGTGATGCAGCAGGGGGCCGCCGGCATCGTCTATGGGCGGAACATTATTCAGCACAAGAATCCAGCCCGAATGACCAAGGCGTTGATGGCGGTAGTCCATGACGGGGCGACGGCGGAGCAAGCACTGAAGATCCTCCGCGGCTGACGGTGAGGACGGTCAGGTTCGGCGTCATCGGCTGCGGGCTTGTGGGGAGAGAGTTTGGGTCGGCCATCAGCCGCTGGTGCCATCTTCTGGATCAGAAGGTGGCGCCTCAATTGACCGCGGTGTGCGATACGAACCCCGCGGCGCGCGAGTGGTTCACGAAACATTTCAGTTCCGTCACGTTGTCAACTGCGGAGGCAAGTGAAATTCTGGCGTCCCCGGATGTCGATGCCGTCTACATCGCGGTTCCGCACAACTTGCACGCTGAGCTGTATACCAAGGCGATTGAAGCTGGAAAGCACCTGTTAGGCGAGAAACCGTTTGGAATTGACCTGGCAGCCTGTGAGCAGATTGTGAACGCCGCGTCCGCACACAAGGAGGTGCTGGTCCGGTGCTCTTCCGAGTTACCGTTCTACCCAGGAGCCCAGCGGGTCATCCAGCTCATCCGGGATCAGAAGTTCGGCCGGATCATCGAGGTGGAATCCGGCTTCCTCCACTCCAGCGACCTGGATCCTAACAAGCCCATCAATTGGAAACGGCGCACGGCCACATGCGGCGAGTACGGCGTCCTGGGCGATCTGGGGCTGCACGCAATGCATGTGCCACTGAGATTTGGCTGGATGCCTTCCACGGTTCATGCGGTGATGTCCAAGATCGTGGACGAGCGCCCGGACGGAAAAGGCGGGATGGCGCCTTGTGAAACTTGGGACAATGCGCGGCTCACGTGCCGGGTGAAGTCATCCGCAGGGGAGTTTCCCCTGGTGATCCGCACTGAGCGCATCGCACCGGGGGAAACCAACACCTGGTATCTCGAAGTGCGGGGCACGGAGATGTCGGCCGCCTTCACCACGAAATACCCTCGAACGTTTCGTTATATGGAGTACAAGCCAGGGGAAGAGCAGTCCTGGCGGTCAGTCGATGTTGGCTACCAGTCAGCCTATCCGACCATCTCTGGCCACATATTTGAATTTGGGTTTCCCGATGCCATCCTGCAGATGTGGGCGGCTTTTTTGAGTGAGCTGGGCGGCGGGCCTGGCTCGGTGCCGTTCGGGTGTGTGACGCCGCAGGAAGCTTATGAGAGCCACCGGTTGTTCACCGCCGCGCTGGAATCGCACCGGTCGCATACGGAAGTCAGCTTGTCTCCCTCTCCCATCTCCCTCTCCCCCAAAAGGGGGAGAGAGTAGGGAGAGGAGGCCTACGGTTCTCTCATGGCATTAAGCGCCGGGGCGGCCAGGGTGGATATCACCCCGCGCACGCCCAACTACCTGCATGGTTACTATGGGCGAAATCACGCACACGAAGGAGTGCACGATCCGCTCTCTCTCCGGGCCCTGTGGGTGCGCAATTCCGCTGGGACCGATGTGGTGATCATCTCCGCTGACATCCTTTGGTTCGGGAATGTCGCAGCCGGCCAGATTCGGACCTTGTGTAAGGCGCAGCTAGGGGTCCCGCCAGCGCAAGTATTTTTAGCCGGCACGCACACCCATTCGGCCCCCGTGGTGAGCGACGAGCATGTCAATAAAATGGGGGAGGCGTACGTTAATAAAGAATGGTTCCATCTGTTGATAGCCCAAGCAGTTGCCGCTGCCGCGATCGCCAGGACACGGCAGAAACCTGTCCGGCTGCGGCTGGCCCGGGGCGCTTCCCACATTGGGGTCAACCGGCGAGAGCTGAATCCAAAGGGGAAAATCATTCTGGGAAAGGATCAAAACGGACCGTGCGACCGTGAGCTCATCGGGGTTGCCATTGACGATCTCGACGGGCGCCCCCTCGCCCGGATCGCCAATTTTGCCTGTCACGGCGTGGTCCTCAGTGAGGAGAATTATCTCGTGTCAGGGGATTGGTGTGGGCTGGCTGAACGGGCCATCGAACAGCGGTTGGACGAATCACCTGTGTTGTTTCTAAGCGGCGGCACGGGAAATATCAATCCGCGGATCGGCCCGCAGAACGATTTTGGTCCGGTGGAGGAGCTGGCCGGCGAATTCACGCAGGATTTTTTCAAGCTCGATCAGAGGTGGCAGAACATGTCAGAAAAAGAAGACCATCTTGCGGGAGTGGAAATGGCACTCGAGTTACCGCGCAAGCCAGAGCAAAAGACTGCGAGTTCAAGCGCGACCAAGACCGTCACTTTACATGGCCTTCGTCTTGGCCCGGTCCAGATCTTGGGATTTCCCGGTGAGTTGTTCTCCGAAACCACGATGGGTGTGAAGCAGGCTGCGGGTGCCAATCCGGTCATGGTCTGCTCATATGTGGACGGCAGCGAGGATGGTTACATACCGGTACGGGAGGCATACGCATTTGGTGGTTATGAAGTGAAGGAGAGCCCGTACGCCGAAACCGCGGAGGCGCTCCTGCGCCAAGGTTTTCTGGAACTGCTAGCTCGATTGGGCTAAGCCTTCACCCACGGCGGGGCGGCTGGCGCGGGACCCCCCGGGACCGTGGTAGAATTAACATGGAAATATGAACATGGCGTGTTCAATCTTCATGAATCCTCCCGGATGGTGAAAAGGCCCCGGCTGGAGAGGCTGGTCCGCAGGCTGATCGGGTGGAGCCCGGTGACGTCGATTCTGGGGCCGCGCCAGTGCGGCAAGACGACGCTTGCCCGCATGGTGGCCGGGAAGGGAGCGCATTTCTTCGACCTCGAGAAGCCCGTGGACTACGAACGGCTCGCCGATCCGGCCAGGACGCTGAGCGGCCTGAAGGGCCTCGTCGTCCTCGACGAGATCCAGAGGCGGCCGGAGCTGTTCAACCACCTCCGGGTGCTGGCGGACCGGCGCCCCCTGCCGTGCCGGTTCCTCATCCTGGGGAGCGCTTCGCCGTTCCTGGTGAAGGGCGTGTCCGAGAGCCTTGCCGGCCGGGTCGCTTTCGTGAACATGGGGGGCTTCACGCTGGACGAGGCTGGAAAAGGCGCCGTGGACCGGCTCTGGCTGAGGGGCGGGTTCCCCCGGTCCTTCCTGGCGAAGACCGAAGCGCAGAGCGTTTCCTGGCGCGAGGACATGATCCAGACCTTCCTCGAAAGGGACATGCCGCAACTGGAATTCGGGCCCCCCGCCGCCACCGTACGCCGTTTCTGGACGATGCTGGCCCATTATCACGGCCGGGTGTGGAACGCGAGCGAGATAGCGGGTTCGCTGGGGTTCTCGCACATGACCGCGAAGCGGTACGTGGATTTCCTTTCCGGCACTTTCATGGTCCGCCAACTCCAGCCGTGGCACCTGAACGTGAAGAAGAGGCTGGTAAAGTCCCCGAAGGTGTATATCAGGGACTCGGGGATACTGCATTCACTGCTCGGCATCAGGACGCGTGGTGAGCTCGAATCCAATCCCAAACTGGGGGACTCCTGGGAGGGGTTCGCTATGGAGCAGGTGCTGGCGGTAACGCGAGACCGCGACGCCTACTTCTGGGCGACCCATTCCGGGGGTGAACTCGACCTGATTATCCGCAGTGGTCCCCGCCGGTGGGGGTTCGAGTTCAAGTGCGCGGACGTTCCCCGGATGACCAGGTCGATGGGGCTGGCTCTCGAGGACGTGAAGCTGGAGAAGATCTGGGTCGTGTATCCGGGAGCGCACAGCTATCCGATCCGCGACAGGGTTGAAGCGCTGGCGATCAAGGACCTGGGGACTGCGATCAGGAAGGTAGGCAAGTGACGCCGGCACGTGCCGCCGAAGCTAATTAATGCTGACGCGGAAGCAGACGCAGCCGGTGGTGAAGATGCCGACCTCGTTCACCGTCCAGCGCAGGAGCGGTATTAGCTCACCAGACTGACGCCCGCGGGACTCAGACCAGGTCGATCCGGGCGCGCGACCTCGCCGCAGACGCCATCTTCGCATCCCGTGTGACGAGGGGAGCCTCGAGCGCCTCGGCCAACGCGACATAAACAGCGTCGTACGCTGTAAGGTTGTGTCGCAGCGCCCATACGCGCTGAAGGAGGACCCCATGCGGATATCGAGTCAGGGGAAGGTCCCCCAGATCCTCAAGGGCTTCCTCCGCCCGCCCTTCCGTCAAGCGGCGCCCGGCGACGAAACGACGAAGCACCTGCGCGACCTCCACATCAATGAGATGGGGTGCATGGAGGGTCTCCCCTGGCCTGAAGATCCTGCGCTCGATCACCCCCGCAGCAGATGTACGCAGGAGCAGATCGAGCACCGTCGAGGCATCGAGGACGATCAGGCCCGCCGGCGCTCCGCACGAACCGCGTCCACAAGGGAGCCCCCCAGCCTCGGGCTCGTCCGGCCCGCCAGCCGGGCACGCAGCTCATCCACGGTGGGGCGCTCCGCGACTGACCGCACCTCCGCAAGCAGGTAGTCGGACAGCGACATCCCTGCGATCGCCGCGCAGGCCTTGAGCCGGCGGTGCAACTCCTCAGGGACGTTGCGAATCTGAATCATGCTGCTCATGCTAGAAGCATAATCACATGTGCTCCACATGTCAAGCGCCTCTAATCGACTGTGACGCGGAAGCACATGCAGCCGGTGGTGAAGATGCCGACCTCGTTCACCGTCCAGCGCAGCCAGGTTGCGTTCGTCGGAGGTGAGGTGCCCCCCGAGCCATAGAACTATATGTATAGTGCGCTATACATTATGGTGCTCAACGGGTCGAGACCACGCAGGGCGGTCGCTGCCGCCCCTCTTGGAGCACATTATGAACGTGTCCGACTAATGGACTTGCAGGACTTGCTACACAGACCGGTGGATGTGGTCACAGCTCCAGGGTTGCGTGAGAGGATCCGCAATTGAATCCTACGTGAGGCAGTTACGCTCTGAGGGATGACCGTGAGCGACTCCTTTGAGCTGGCATTTTGACAGGCTCGGAGTCGGCCAATCAGAGGAACCACTAGCTAGACTGGGCGAAGCTTTTAACGGCGTCCTGAATCTTACATGTGGAAATGAAGCGCATATGACGAAAATCACTGGCGTTTTCCGTGACAATGGTGCCGACGCCGGCTTCTTGCATCGTCATAGCTAGGAACAGGTCATACCAGACTGGCCCGCTGATCCCGAGCGATCCGCCCTCGCGGATGGCCCGGATGACCGTGCCCCGGGAAGGATAGATCTTCGACAGTCGCCGCGACTGGTAGAGCGTTTTCGCGATCTGGGCGGCCTGGCCGCTGGATAACGGCGGATCAACGAAGCGGCTGCGGGTGACCACCGCGGCAAATTCGATGATGTTTTGTGGCGCAATACAGAATCGCCCGCGCGTGCGTAAACCCTGGTCTACCAGTAGCGCTGCAGCAGTATGCAACGGAGAGCCTTTGTACACCGCGTGCACGAGCGCATTGGTGTCCAGCAGGGCAACTGGCATCAGGCGCTTCTATTCGTAGATGTGCTCTCTCCGGAGGGAGGAGATCACACGGCCATCAACCGCGCCTAATGGATCCGGCGGCTCCTGCTGTTTGCGATGTTTCCATGGCTGGTGTTTTTTCGTCTGCTCGATGCGTCGAAGGTATGTTTGGACATCGTACACCCGAGATGGCTTTCCACCTTTAAAAACGACGACGACTGCTTTTGCCCTTTTGCCTCTCTCTAAGAGCCTTTGTGAGACGGCCCGCGGAACGTGTTCCATTGTACCTCCCTGTTGAAACCAGCACTATCATGGAAGAGTATAACATAATATAAGTATCGTGTAAAGATAACTGTTATGTAAAATATTTACACCGAATTCAATCCACCGTGACGCGGAAGCAGACGCAGCCGGTGGTCTTGATCCCGATCTCGTCGATGGTCCAGCGCAGCCAGGTCGTGGTGGTCGGAGGTGAGGTGCCGCTCGCCGAGCCGCCGATGTCGGTCCAGTCGGCCTTCGGCGGAATCGTCGCGCTGGCGGTGGTGGCATACGCCATCGAATACCCCACGGGATTCGTGGGGGGACCACACATAAAGGCGGCGCTTGCTGGATCGGGCAGGTACCCAGTCCCGTTGGGGATCGCATCCGTGATGGTAAAGTCAAACGCCGAGGCGGAGGAGTAATTGCTCCAGCAAATATTGAACGTCACGGTGTCCCCGGAGGCCTGCACCGAGAACTTCGGCTCCTTGAGCAACTTCACATCCGTCGCAACGACCATCACGGTGGTCACCCCGATGATTGAGCCATCCACGGTATCGGTCGCGACGATCGTCTGCAACCCCAGCTCGGTCAGCGTGACGTCGTAAAATATTCTGACCCCGTTGTCGGGCCCGCTACCACCACCAGTGGTCCACGTGTAGTCGTAGGAGGCCATGCCACTGCTTTCGATCTGGGCGTCGGGGTCAGTGGAGGTGAATGAGGTCGTCCCCACGTAATCGGTCTTGGTCCCGCCCGCGGTCTCCACCACCACCACGGTGATCCAGAAATTCTGTCCCGAATAGACGACTGGCGGAGCGATGATGTCGTAGTGCACGCCCTGCGCGACGAATGGGGCCGTGTAGGTCTTCTGGGAAAGTTGGCAGCGGATCTCGTGCGCCACGGCGATAATCCCCCCGGTGGAGGTAATCTTCCAGTTGCGGCGCTCCGGAGCGCTCCCGGGAGGCGTGAGAGCTTTAAACGACACGCATTCGTCCGGCCCGTCGGTGGTATACGTGGCATCGTAGCCATCGCTGCTCACCGCGCGCACGACGGTGCCGGTCTTCGGCAGGTACACGTCAAGGGTGGTGGTGGTAAAGTTCGGGCTCGCGCATGCCCAATTGGGCTCCGCCTGATGGAACCAAAACTCATTGCCCGATGGCGTCCCGGATGCCGCATGCAGGAGCGATCCGGGTCCGTAACCGCTCACCAAGCCCCTGCCGTTTTGGATCTGGATGGGCCCGCCGCTCAGGAGCTTGATCTTGTACACCGAGAACGTGTCCTTGAAGAATCGGTCATAGCCCGGACCGTACACGTGCGCGTTACTGGGGTTGGCGATGCCCGCCGGCACGGTGTCGATCGTCCTCAGCACCCAGTAACCGGAGTTCCCCACCAGATTGGGGGTCAGGAATTCGGCCGGGTTCAACGGGAGGGTTGGATCGTCCGAAAAGTACTCCCAGATTTCATAGGCCGCATCCACCGTGCCTACGTTGCCCACGATGCAACTGCTGGACTTGAGGTTGTCCCGGCCGACATACGCATAAAACGTGGCCGGAAGCGTGGTGTTGACCAGATACCCGTTTTCCTTGTTCGGGGCCATGCCGCTCAAACTGTTGAACGAGCCGCCCTGCCCGATGCCGATGAGGCCCTTATACGGGATGATCGGAGCGTCGGAGGAGATGACTTTGTGGAACCCTTGCTCGGTCACGTTGTAAAACCATTGGCTCTCGATGTTCAGCTCCGAGGTCGTCCGGTAGCTCCACGTGGAGCTTGGGACATCCCACTTAAAGACATGCAACGTCGTCGGGCTGGTCTCGGAAGTATTGACTAGGTACAGGCCATCTTTGTCCCGCTGGTTGCACAATCGGTTGTACCCGTAGGTCGTAAACCCACGATAGGTCAGGCTCGTGGTTTGCTGGTAGACGGAGGTATCCGCATTGTTGCTTGCGTCGCCGGACTGTACCTCCCAAATGAGTGGCGCGTTGGACACCAGCTTGTAGATGTTGTGGATGCTGCTCGCGCCTGAAGGTTCCTCGCAGGCTGAGTAGGCGGAAGGCTTAAAGATGGTGGGCTTGCGCTCGGGCCCGCAGCCTGGGGGATCATACCAGTCCGGACTCCCTACCGTGGTGCAGGTCCCCGCGAACGTAATGATCGGAGGGGTTAAGCCCCCGTCATTGACCCACGCATCGCCAGTGTGATCCTGCTTGTACAAGGCGAAATTGGTTCGCTTGCTCAGCGGAACAAACGCGATATAGTAGGTCTGCGTGGCTATCTGCGGATCCGTGTTGCAGCAATCATGGAATCCGGCTGCGTTGTTGGCAAAACCGATGTAGCTGATATAGGTCGTGCGGAGCTTGATCGGCGCCTCATGGGTGAACAGCTTGGTATTGATCGAGTGCCCGGTGCCCCCCACGATGTCTGGGTTGCCCAGCGCCAGCACCGAGATGCGGTTCACCGCGGTGTCCCCGTCAGCAGCCGTGTCTTTCACCTGGGCTTTCCACCGCAGCGTCATGGTCATGCCAGGGGGCATATCCAGCTTCCAGGTGAGCAACGTGGTTTCACCCTTGGCGCCCGTGAGCAAGCTTCCGGGGCTGGCCGCCGCGCAGCCAGAAGGCGTCATCGTCCACCCCACGCAAGGGTCCTCGAACCCGCAGCTCACACACCACACGTTCAGCTCCAGCGGCACCGTGTCCCAGATGTTGACGTTCCACCACGTCATCTTGTCCGAGGTATTCTTGAGGGAGATCTCGTAGATCATCTCGTCCGGGGACTGGCCCAGCGCCGATTCAAAGAGCAGGTCGTTGTCGCCAACTTTCCAGAACAGGAAGCGCCTGACCGTGGTCAAGCTCGGGTTGGAGGCACGTCCAGAGGCGCAGCCCGCCGCAGGATCCCAGGACAGGTGTGCCTTGTTGGACAGGAACTCCCCTTCGGGGGCCCCATCCGTGCCAGCCTCCGCAGGCATGAGGGTGTTCCCCCAGTCCACCGTCACGGAGAAGGTGATCTCCCCCGTGGCGCCGCCGAGGGTGCTCAGCGGCCCGTTGACGGTCCAGAGCAGCCGCGGAGGGTCTTCAGCAGGCGCGGGTACGCCGCTCACATAGTGCGTGTACTGCGGCCTGGTGTCCAGGACC
>CAZPLZ010000015.1:0-14445 GCA_964587525.1 uncultured bacterium
CGGGACCGGAAGCGGTCGCCCGGCAAAGCCTTAAGACGTTGACGCACGCGTTTAAACTATAACCCCTCTCCCCCGTGGGAGGAGGGGGCAGGACGCCCACGGGGCCGCAAAAGATATACAAACCCTTCTTGGGCTACAACCTTCAGCCCCTGCCTTGGGGATGGTGGGGCGATGAGCGCTAGACCGTATCCGTGAGGATCTTCTCGTTTGTAAAATCCAGGCTCATATACGGACAGATAACTTGCCAAATTGTTAACCAGCCAGTACCGTAACCTCCGCTGTTGGGCTGGATTCGCTACCAAGCCAAGAAACCCATCCTGGTCGCCAATAACTGTCGAAAATTTTCTAGCCGCTTTGCACAACCGGTAGTGGGCGCCTATCGAATCGGGCTCCAGATTCAGAATCGTACGAACGCCGCTGGCGACTTCCAGAAACACCGGTTCGGCCCGGGAAGCAAACCGCCAATAGCCCCACAGATTTAAGCCGAGCAACACGGCCGCAGTGGCCCCCCACAAGACTGACAGCCGGCGCACCGCCTTCCACGCTTCCTTGCGGCGCAATTCGATGATGGCCATGCTCCCTAGGAGTCCGAAGAGCATGGCCGGCATATCCCACCGTTCGATGCTCTCCGGCTCATACAGGATGGAATGTACGATCTGGATACCCAGCACAGCGGCAAAGACAAAAACAACGCGGCTCCCCTTAAGCGCAGCCAGCGAGCCAGCGAAAGCCAGTGCGACCAACGCTGCCGCAACAGTCAGCCACAGTGAACCGGCCAGGCCAGTAGGCCTAAGCCAGCCGTATCCCAGCACCATGCGTCCCCAGCCTTCCTGGAGCAGTGCGAGGTGATCCAGCCAGGAACGGCCCGCCGTGAACAACCAGAATTCACCCCGGTGAGAAGTCAATAACTCCGCCGCCAGCCCTTCAAGCGAGACGTAACTCATCAATCCCGCCCCTACCGAGAGAGCCATCCATACGGCATACACACCCGCCGTCAGGAAGAGAACCCACGTCATGTTGCGCAACCGGTCAGACACAGCCACCTCACGATTCGCAAACCAGATGACCAGCACGGCTGCGGGGATCAGCAAAATTGACTGCATATGCCAGCTCACCGCCGCCCCAAGCAGCAAGCCCACCCCCCTCACCCTTCTCCCTCTCCCCCAAGGGGGGAGAGGGTAGGGAGAGGGGGGCACCGCGTCTGCAAGACGGATAAGAGACAGGCAGACCGCCAGACGCAACGCATCTGTGGTCACATTGTCGTCGCACTCCGCAATCAGAAAGGAAAACCCATGCCAGCAGAACGGGATGAGGGCAGCCATGGCCTGCAAAAGCGCTCCCCCGCCCGCCGCGCGTGCAGCTCCAGCCAGCATCCACGCGATCAACGTCACGGCGAGGATCGTCGCCATACGAGCCGTGGAAAGCATGTTCCAGCCAGGAACGGCCACACCCACGAGACGGCTGAACAGCCACAGAACCGGCGACTGGGCGGCATACAACCCGGTAAATTTGGTGCGATGGATCAGTGCATCCGAAGGATTCTCCGCCAAGGAAAGTTGCCGCATGTCCCGCAGGGTGTCTCCATCCATATGCAGGTTGGCAACAATGAGCGCGGCATGAACGGCCAGGACTGCACCAATCGTAGCCCAGAGAATAAAGCGCTGCTTCACCATTAATTCAATTACCCGGCATGCTGAAGCAGAAACCGGTCGGTGGCCAGGTACAAAAAATTGGGTGCCCCTGGACTCGAACCAGGAACCAACGGATTATGAGCCCGCTGCTCTAACCATTGAGCTAGGCACCCAATTTTTTGTGGCCCCCGACGGAGCCCGCTGCTTTAACCATTGAGCATACGGCCAGTGCCACCGGTCGTCCACGGGCCGAGTGCACGAAACCGGCTTCACACAGCGCGTTCCCGATTGGCCGCGTGGAATTTACGTTCTCGCCAAGTGCAGGTGCCTTGACGCTTCGTACAAATCGCACGCAGCCTGAAGGCCCATCCAAAACTCCGAGGTGGTATGGAACTGGCGGGCCAGCAGGATGGCGGTTTTGGCTGAAATCCCCCGCTTACCGTTCACGATCGTATTGATGCGCTGGATAGGCATACCAAGCGCCTGTGCGAGCTGGACCTGGCTCATACCAAGTGGTACCAAAAATTCGTGCAAAAGGATTTCGCCTGGATGAGTTGGCGGGCGGTATCTGGGAAGCATGGGCGGTTCCTCCTAATGATAGTCGGCAATCCGGACGGACCCGGCGTTGCCGTTCTCGAATGTAAAGACAATCCGGTACTGGTCATTGACCCGGATCATGGTTGGCATTATATCCCCTCAGCCCTCTGGAAAATTTGGAAGACGTTTACGTGCGAGGTCCAGCGGGGTTAGACCCGACCCCGGAGCGCCTTGAGGACGATCCCGATTTTCTTCACGAACGAAAGGGTTGGACGGACCGCGAGCGCCCGCTCGCCCAGCGCCGTGCTCGCGCTCAGAATGGCCATGCCGCCCAACCAGGTAGCCGCAATTTCCAAGCGCAGCCGGCCTCTCAACTTTCCGGCCAGCGGGCGCGCGCCTTCATACAGTGCAAGGGTCCGGCCGAACAGAAGCTCCAGCAGTTTCCCAACCCCGCCCTGAGGCTGTTGACGCATCAGAGCTCCCAGGTCGACGCCGAAGCTCTCCGCGTCGGCCCGGGGAAGATAACACCGGCCTCGCGGCAGATCCACCGAGAGATCCTGCCAGAAATTCGTGAGCTGCAAGGCGGTGCACAGTGAATCGGACAGCGGCAGCAAGACCAAGTCGCGGTAGCCGGTGATCAGCAGCACCAGCCGGCCCACCGGGTTGGCCGACCGGCGGCAGTAGTCGAGCACCTCCTCCCAAGTTTCATATTGCTGTTTGACCGCGTCCTGTTTGAATGCACTGAGCAGGTCTTTGAACAGATCCAGGGGAAGGTCGAGCCGGCGGATGGTGTCCCCCAACGCCACAAAGACCGGGTCCTTCGCGCTGTTCAGGCACGTGTTAAGTTTGTGCTCCCACTCCTCAAGCCGCTCGAGCCGCTGGCCGTCATACCGCGGTTCGTCGGCGAAATCATCGGCTTGGCGCGCAAAAGCGTACACCGCATGGATGTCCGGCCGCCGCGCCCGCGGCACCCCCCAGCGGCCCACGGGGAAATTCTCGTAGTGCGCACGTGCCAGCTTGCGGCATAAGGCACGGGCTTCTGCAAGAGTGGGCAAGGATTGAGGCAAGGCCCTTTAAAAAGGGAGTCGGGTAAATGGGAGCGGGGGCCACTGCAGCTTGGTCAGCGGTCCGCCCAAGAACCGGAAGGCTCCAGTGAGCAAGTTGTCTGGAAGCGGGCACTCCAGGAAAGCGCCGCGCTTGGGCAGATCCTTGAGCATGTGGGTGCTGGACTTCACGCCAGCGGCATAACCCTTCTCCGGCAGCACCTCCACTCGCCCGCCTTCAAGCCACATGTCCGGAACCCACAGGCGCAGCGTGTTTCGGCAGATCATCCACGCACATCCCGCCAGGGAAACCTCGAGCCGCATGTGCGGCTCCCTCTCCTCGAGCGCGACCTCTTCGAATTCCAGGGGCGGGTTATTTTTCGAGAGCGTGATCGCAACCGTGTACGACTCATAGGGCAGGTTCCTGAACCAGGCCTCGCCGGTGCTGTCACTCTTGACCTTCTTGACGGTTTTTTCACCGCTGCGCAGCTCGATCTCCACCGGCGCACGGATCGCCCGCCAAATCTCAGACTTCGTGATCACACCCAGGTCCTGCGTGTTGCTAATAGCGATGGTGTACCTGCCAGGCTCACCGGTCTGTCCTGCAAAGTCCGTAGCCACAACGCTAAAATCCCACACGCCAGGCTCCAACCCCGCCAGCGACACGCTGCACGCGGTGGTGGTCCCGCGCCGCTCCCGCTTGCCGAGCAGGGCTTGTCTGGCACAGGTGTACATGTACTCCTTGATCCCGGAAAGGTCCTTTGGCTCACCCCACTCAAAGCCTGCATCACGCTCAACGACCCGCCGGGGCGCCGGCGGGTGGGACGGCGACCGTACCACCGGCGCGGGCGGCGACGCCACATCGATCCGGACCTTGAGGTGCACCGCCTCCGTGTCCAGGCTCTCCCCGTCGGTGGCAGTGGCCATGTGCAGGTACCATTCCCCGGAACGCGCGGCTGACACCTGAAACACCCCAGGCGGGGTCAGTTGCGAATTCTGTCCGACCGGTTGAGTATCTGGACGCTCATCAAACACCGCCCAGTACTGTTTGTCCTCTGCTCCGGCCGCAGGGATGATCTTAAACCTGGCTTCCATATTGGCATACCACGTCTCCGGGTCCGGGTGGCTCTCGCACACGACCAGCGGGGGACGCACCGCGGGATCGACTTTAATATTGATAGAAGCCGGCGCGCTCCGGTTTCCCGCCTGATCCACCGCCACGGCGTGCAGCCACCACTCGCCACGCTTCAGTTCAAGCACGACGGTGCTCCCAAGGACCGGCTTCATCACCACCGGATCAGACTTCCCAGACTCCGAAACGCCAAGGAGGATCTCCCTGATGCCAGACGCCTCGTCTTCCGCCTCCACCTGAACCTGCACGGTCATTGCCGGGTACCAGATCGAGGACTTAGGGTGTGTGGGTGACCGAAGTGACGGCGGAGCCACCACGCCGTCCACCCAGACATGATGCAGCGTGGGGAAGCTGAGGTTCCCGGCTCCATCCTCCGTCACCACGGCAAGGACCCACTTGCCGTCATCCGGCACTTTGATCTTCAGCGGTGGCTTAGCCACCCGCTTCCACGTTTTCGGCGTTCCCATCTCCTCCGCGTTGTGCGCAACCGTGTACCGGTAGCCTCTGACCCCTGACGTCTCCTCCGGCTCCTCCCACTGGAGGGTAACCTCGCGGGAAGCGTACCAGACACCCTGCTTCGAATGTGTTGAGGAATGAACGGCCTGGGGGGCCGCCGCCGCAGCGTCAATCCGCACGACCAACTGTTGAGGCTCCGACAAATTCCCCGCCCCATCCATCGCGGCCACCGTCACCACCCAGGCACCGTCATGCGGGATGTCCACGCCCCAGTCCGGCCCCTCCCTCCATCGTCCCCCGATGATCTCCGGCGCCCGCTCCCCTTCCTCATGCAAGGTCCAGAAACAACCGACGAACCCCGATACCCCATCCTCGCCTTGCGCGCAAATGGTGACGTGGCGCCCACGGATCCAGTCCCCCCCGGAAACCTCCGGGCTCGTGAGCGTGAGACGGGGCGGGCGACCATCCACGGAGAGCTTGAGATGCACCGTTCCGGCGCTGGCGTTCCCGGCCGCATCCAGCGTGCGCACATGCAAGTGGCTGATACCGTCTTCCAGGTCGCCAAGATCCAGACTGGGGAACGCCGTAAAGCCAGCCTCGCCTGGTTCAGGAACAGTCTCAGACTGGCGGTCCACGACGTACAGATAACCCTGTGGTTCGCCGGAAATCTCCTCAGGAGGTTTCCAGGATACCTGGACCTCACTCGAGCGGATCCAGCCACCCTCACTGGAGGGCTCCACCACGAAGCCGGACGGCGCCGTCGCGCTAAAGTCCGAAAGGAGTGTATACCGCGCCGGCAAACTGAGATTGCCCGCTAAATCCCTCGCCCACGCGGCCAGCGTCCAGCGGCCCTCACCTGGAATCGCAACGTGAACTATCTCCTCGGCTGACCAGGCCGCCTCCTGCAGAGGGGAGACAGGCACCTCCTCCCCGGGCGAAAACAATTGCACCGCATACGCTTCGACACCCGAGAGATCCTCCCCCGGCTGAAGCCAGAATTCGCCTTGAGGTGCTGCGGACCACTGATCCGGCAGATGCGTGGGTGAATTGATCACAGGCGCTTGCGCTGACAAGTCCACCTTAATTTCCCAACTGGCCAGCGGTGAGACATTCCCAGCCAGGTCCACCGCGCGAGCCCAGATGGTCCACGACCCTTCACCTGGAACCTCTCGCTCCCCTTCGGTGCCCAGTGCCAGCTCCCAGATAGAGGGCACCTGGCCAGTTGGGAGAAACGCCAGCTCGGCCCGGGCGATACCAGAATGCTCATCTTCCACCTCGATGGCATAGTGCACCCGGCGCCTGGGAGACCAGCTCTCCTTCGGATGCGACCGTGAATACACCGTGACGGCAGGCGGGGTGGCATCGACCCGAATTTGGTACGCGACGGCGGAACTCTTGCGGTCACGTTCATCCACCGCGCAGATGTGCAGATACCAGATGCCTCCCTCGATGGTGAACCGGCACACTGGCTCGCTCACCCGCATGGCGGACGGGGGAGGATCATCCTGCCGGCTCGGGTCGAGCCAGTACAGGTACGTGACCCGGTCACCTTCGATCTTATCCCACGCGATCTCCACGTCATGCCTCTGGCTCCACATCCCCTCCGGATGGCTGGACTTTAAAATGTGCGGTAACGGCAGCCCCAGGGTGAGCCGCATGCCAAGATGCACGGGGAGCGAGATATTGCCCGCTCCGTCCTCAGCCGCCACATGCAGATACCACGTTCCCTCATGCTTCGGTCCCACTTTCAGTGTTTTGCCCGTATAGCGGGTCCCGGTTACCCGGTCCGGAGTCGTCTCAGGATCCTGGTCCAGCAGGCACCAGAATGCGGGCACACCCGAGGAATCCTCCGGTGGCCGCAGCACTGCGGTCACACTACCGGTCTGTTTCCACTCTAGAAACGGATCCTGGGCGAACGACACCACGGGCGGGTCCACATGGGTATCCACCCGCACCGAGCAATGCACGGTCTCGCTGGCGTTGCCTGCGCCGTCCACGGTCCGGGCGTGCAGGAACCAGCGGCCATCCTCCGGCAGGTCGAAGGTCATGGTCCGATCGGTACGCACCGGCAGCGTTTCCGGATTAGGCTGAGTAGTGGAAATCGCGTTAATCTCCACGACGACGCCGGCCACCCCCGTTAAGTCGTCCGCGGCCTCCCAGTCCACTTCCAGCTTGCGCGAGGCGTACGCCTTCGTGGGGTCGGGGTGCGTTCGAACGACGAGCTTGGGTGGAGGCGCGCTGCGGTCGCACACCGCTTCAGCCGACGGACCGGATTCCAGCATGTTCCCGGCCGTGTCAGAAGGCCAAACGGTATAGACGAAGCGCGTCCCATCCTCCGCACCTTCGCACGGATCGGTCAACACACACTCCTCCGTGGCGGGCACCTCCGCGATCTTCTCCCCGCGCACCTCTCCCGGACGCGACCGAAAGATCCGGTACATGGCGAGCCCAGACAGCTCGTCCCAGCTTGGATCCCATTCGAGACGGACCGATCCCCCAGCCAGTGACGTGGCCTGAAGCGTCGGGATCTCCAACGGTGGCGATTCGTCCACGAGGGTCACCTGGCCTTCCTCCCAAACACCCCAGCGGCCATACGTGTCGATCGCCCTCACAGAGAACTCATGGACGCCTTCCCTCGCAACCTCGACCTCCCGTTCGTTGCCTTCCGCGTGCTCCACCAGCGTCTCCCACGCCTGCGCGCCGCCCTTTCGCACCCCGATGGCTACGGCCACCACGCCCTCCTCACGTTCCCATTCCAACTTGACGCGCTTTTTGTTGACCAGCGACGGCAGGGCTTTCAGTCGCGCGTGCGGTGGCCGTGTCGCCACACGCAATGGGTAATGGGCTGCCGAGCTCACATTGCCAGCACCATCCACCGCCGCCACGTGCACGTACCAGAGGCCATCGAGCAAGCGCGAAAGCGAAAGCGGCGGGCTTTTCAGCGATTCATCCACCCCTTTGACCAGTGAGCTGGACGGATTCCTGTCCAGCCGCCAGAGGTACTCTTGGATTCCGGTATCATCCGCAGGCCGCTCCCACTGAAGGACCGCCTCGGTGAGCGTGGTCCACTGATCCGGTGGGTGCGTAGGGGATGTCAAACGCGGCGGCGGCGCTTCCTTGTCACTTACGCCAGACTGGGTCGCACCCTCGGTCTGGATATTCCCCACGCCGTCCTCAGAGGCCACCCGGTAGAAATATCGCCCGCCATGCGCCAGACCGACACCCTCGTCCACATATTCCAAGACGTTCGCGGTGATGGTGGCGATCTTCATGCCCAGCCGGCCCTCCACCGACCCGCGGTAGATGTGATACCGAACGATCTCACTGAACGCGTCCTGCACTGGAGCCCACTTCAGTTGAAGATCACCGCCCGTTAAGGATTCAACCTCGAGCACGGTCACCGGTGCCGGCGGGGAGCCATCAAAAAGGACCGGGTGGTGAGTTTCGGCCGCAGCTTTGAGGCCAGCACGGTCCTCCACCACGACGCGATACCATACCCGCCAGCCATCCTGGCCTTCCACCTTGACGGCAGAGCCGGCTCCCTCGTACACCGTTTCCCAAGCCGCCGGCTGAGCCCCACTCTCGCGCCGCTGCTGGACGTAGACTTTGCCAACCCCACTGCGCTCATCCCGGGCCTGCCAGGTGAGCTCCAGCTCCCCCGCCCGGGTGATGGCAGGGACCGGATCGATCGCCACCAGCGGGGGTGCGGTATCAATCGAAACCCGCAGCGACGTCGGCTGGCTCTCGTTACCGGCCTTATCGCACAGCCGCACGAAGATCTCCCAGGTGCCATCGGGCAGCCGTGGCAGGGTCCACGTGGGGCCTGACGCACGCTGGAAAGCCAGGTGCTCCCACACCTCGCCGACACGCCCAATCGCGAACAAAAATCCATCCGCCCCCGACGCTGGATCTGACCCTTCAGCTTTCAGCTCCACGAGCGGCGAGTGATACCAGCTCTCAGATTCAGGGTGAGACGTCGAGGTCACGGTTGGTACTGGGACCACGGTGTCGCAGCGGACCCCCCGCAAGCTGACCTCGCCGATGTTGCCAGCCTCATCCACCCCCGCCACCGCGCAGTACCACACGCCATCGGCCTCGACCGTGGTAAACACGGAAGGGTCGTTCGTCTGCGCGTCGTCCAAGGTCAGGTGCGTCACCCGCTGGGGCGAGAATTTATAGACATAGCCCGCTGCGCCAGGTACCGGCTCCCACTGGATCTTCACATCACGCGTCGCATACCAGCGCTCCTCCTCTGGATGCGTTGTGACGGAAAGAGCTGGCGGGGACAGCACCGGGGTAATGAACCCGTTCTCGCTTAAGTACACCGCCTCGTTGCCCTCAGCGCTGTGCGCCGTAATGAGGAAGGTGTGCCGGGTGCCGGCCTTCAGGCCGTTGAGCGCCACCCGGTGCCGCCGGGAGAGCGTGGCATTGTTCACCGTCTGATCCCGGACCGGGCCTACCCCGTACTGGACGGTCGCGTCGCACGGCACGTCAGTGCTCCACTCTAGGAAGGCGTGTGCGCTGGTCAGGGCGGTAACCTGCACGTCTTTAATCACCGGGGGAGGTGCCTCAGTCCCTGCGGTGCGATAGACAATGCCCCGCCGTTCGCACCCCACGTACAGCCGCCCCTTATGCACCGCCACCACCCGCAAGGCCGTCTCGGGGGACTGCACGACCACTTCCCAGCGCGAGCCATCCCGGCTGGCAAACAGCCGTCCACCTTCCCCGGTGCCCGCATACAACCTCCCGCCAAATGAGGCCAGCGCGTACACATTTTGATCTTTCTCGCTGAGGAAGCAGCGCTCCCACAATTGACCGTCCAAGGAACGGAAGATAGTCCCGCCGGAGGCACTGCTGCAGGCCGCGTACAGGGTGCCCTTGGCGGAGAGAAACTGGTTGATCATCTTCTGGTTGGTCCGGCAGACGATCTCCCACAGCTCACCATCCATGGTGCGCACGACGAACCCCTCAGGATATGTACCCGCATACAAGGCGTTCTCATGAACAGCCAGGGCGGTGATCCCCAGATCGTTGGACTGATGAACGACTTCCACCTGCTGTCCGTCCCAACGGAAAATCCGTCCGTGCGAAGACGTTCCCGCGTACAGGCGGCCCCCGAACGCCACAAGCGAGTGCACCCGCTCCTCATCTGTGGAGAACGCCGGCCTCCACCCTGCACCGGCGTCGTTGACATAGACCTGCCCTTTAAGGTTCGTGCCCGCGTACATGGCCGGCTCCCCACCCGCACCCGCGAACACCGCCAGTGAGTAAATCTGGGTCGAGTCTTCGCCCGGCTCGACGACCTCCTCAGCCTGGTCGCCTTCAAAGACCTGAAGAACGTCTGCCGATTGCTGGGTCACCGGCACCCGCTTCCAGCTTTCCTTCTTCCCCGTGTCCGTCACCAGCACAATATCCAGGTTGGTTGCGATATACAGGCGGTCCCCATGCGAGCAACTGGCGTACGGGGTCACCCGGAGCGGCTCCTCGTGCACCGCCTCGAGGGCCACCGAGGACGTTGCCGACAGATGCTTCAGGAGGGCGGATTCCAGGGCAGCCTGGGCCGCCTCGGAGGTTTCGCCGTAGGACACCACACCTGCAAACTCCGGCGCGACGGCCCTGAATTTTCCTTGAGACGTTTGCTCAACGAAGGCTTTGAAATGCAGAACAAAAACTTCCTGGGCGCTGCCAGGCACGGAGGGGTTTAGAGGATTACCTCCCATTGTGACGCTTCAGGAAGCGTTCAAGGCTCCGGCGCACCAGCTCCCCCCTCGGAGGATGCTGTCCCATGCACCAACGGCAGATCGTAATTTCATGCACGCCGAGCGCTCTTGAAAGCTGGGGATACGTGAAGCCCTCGCGCTCCTTGACCGCCTTTAACTGCTTGACCAGGTTGGCCATACTCACTGAGCGCTATCTTAACATACGCTAGTGGTGAAGACCAGAGGTATCTGCCAGCGGGGCGGTGGCAGGAAGGTCAGCGACACAGGTTCAAGATGTTACGGAATTCGGCCGCGGTGACGGGGGTGACCGATAGCCGGCTGTGGCGCAGCAGTATCATGTTCCTGAGGGCGGCCTGCCGCCTGAGCTCGGGCAGCGGCAGCCGCCGGCTGAAAGCCTTCACGAACTTCACCCGTACCTGGTTCCACCGGGGAGCAGCTTTGGACGCACCGGGATCATGATACGGGCTCTTGGGGTCAAACTGGGACGGGTCCAGCTCGGCCTCCTTGATCACCTTCATCAAGCCCGCGACCTCCGGGACAGCGATGCTGGAGTGGTAGAACAGAGCCAGATCACCCTGGCGCATCGCGCGGAGGTAGTTCCGAGCCCGGTAGTTGCGCACCCCATCCCATGCGGCGATTTTGGCCTTGCGCAGATCATCGATGGAGAACTCATCTGGCTCTGATTTCATCAGCCAGTATCGCACGCGTTTTAAATCTTCATCCGCTGGCGAAGGAGTTCATAACACAGGATGGCGGCCGAGGCGGACACGTTGAGGGATTCCACCTTGCCCCGCAGGGGAATCCGCACCAATTCATCGCAGGTGCGCTTGGTCAGCTCCCGCAGCCCCCGTCCCTCCTCGCCCAGGACCAGGGCCACCGGCTGGGTCAGGTCCACCGCGGTGTACTCTTTCTTCCCTTCCGTGTCGGCGCCGATGATCCAGCAGCCGGCGTCCTTGATTCTGGTCAGTGCATCACGCAAGTTGACCACCCGCACCATGGGGAGATATTCCACAGCTCCCGCACTTGCACGAGCCATTCCCAGCCCCATCTCGACGCTGCGATGTAACGTCATGACCACCCCATGCGCGCCGGCCCCTTCGGCTGTCCTAATAATGGCGCCAACATTCTGGGGGTCCTTGGGTTCATCCAAGACAACCAGGAACGCAGCTTCCCGCGACTTGTGCACGTAATGAAGCAACCCGTCTAAATCCATTTCAATGAGTGGTTCCACCGCAGCCAGAACTCCCTGATGCGGCTTTCCATGAGCAAGGTGGTCAAGACTCCTCCGATCAACGTGACGCACTTCGGCCCCGCGCCGGGCTGCCCGCTCTCTTATTTCCTCAAGGATGGCTCCTTGCCCGTGGTCCAGCATGAAGATCTGCTTGACCTGCCTTCGGCCCGCACGAAGCACTTCCAGCACTGGCCGGCGCCCACAAATCAAAGTTTCAGGTTTCAACCCTGTCCCTTTTTTCTAACCACCGGTCCTTGCGCCATGTCTTCAATGACCCAGCCACGCTGGTGGAAGACAGCGCGGATTTCATCGGCGCGTTTCCAGTCCTTCCGCTTCCGGGCATCCTCCCGCTCGCGCAGGAGCGCTTCCAGATCGGGGGGAAGCGTCGTCTTCTCAAACTCCATGACGATGCCCACAGCGGCCAGCCGGGCTAAGATGCCGTCTCGGATGGTTTTGATCCGCCAGAACTCCCTGCCACGCGCAGCCGGACCCCGCTGCCGGCGGTACTGAGAAAAACCCTGACTCAGAGAAAACACTTCAGCGAGCGCCCGCGGGGTGCTCAAGTCATCGTCCATACACGCGTCGAATGCAGCCAGCCGCTTGGTCGCCTCCGCCTCCAGCGCGTCCAGCTCCGGATCAGCGGCCGCGCCTTTCGCCTCCCCTGCGGGGCGCTCGCGACCCTCATCCCCCAGGTCGAGCTGGCGGCGGAGTGACTCGTAGGTTTCCTTGGCCTGCCGTTCCTGATCATCGGCCCACTCAAATGGCGCCCGGTAGTGAGTCTGCCCCATCAGCAACCGCAGGGCACCCGGTGGCATCCGGTCCACCACCTCGCGCAGGGCGAAGATGTTTCCGACCGACTTGGACATCTTTTCCTGACTCAAGGTGACAAACCCCGCGTGCACCCAGAGGCGTGCGAATGGTTTTCCCGTAGCCCCTTCACTCTGAGCGATCTCGTTTTCATGATGGGGGAACATCAGATCGTTCCCACCACCATGAATGTCAAACGATTCACCCAGATATTTCATGGACATGGCCGAACACTCGATATGCCACCCCGGCCGGCCCGGGCCCCAGGGGCTGTCCCATTGAGGCTCACCAGGCTTCGCCGCCTTCCAGAGGTCGAAATCCAGCGGGTCCTTCTTGAGCTCCCCCGGCGGCACCCGGGCGCCCGGCAGCAACTCATCCAGGATGCGCCTGGAGAGCTTTCCGTATCCGGGGAACTTCCGCACGGCGTAATAGACATCCCCGCCCGAAGCGTAGGCCAGACCGGCCGCAATCAGGCGCTCGATGAGTGCGATGATCTCGGGGATGTGGTGGGTGGCGTACGGTTCGTGGGTGGGCGGCAGCAAGTTGAGCCGCGCGTAGAGCCCTCTCGCGATTTGATCGAACCGCGCGACCAGTTCGGCGCACGTGATGCCCAGCTTGTTCGCACGGTCAATGATCTTGTCCTCAACGTCGGTGACGTTCTTCACGTGGATCACCGGCATCCCCCGGAACTCGAGCCAGCGACGGAGCGTGTCCATGACGACCGTGGTACGGGCGTTCCCGATGTGCGGCTCATCGTACGGCGTGAGCCCGCACTCGTACATCCGGATCTTCCCATCAGGATGCGCCGGACGCACCTCTTCTTTTTCACGGGTCAGGGTGTTATAGATTCTCATCGTCCAGATGCCTTGAGGCGCGAGAGGAGATCCAAGTTGGGTGGCAGGAATTGATAGGAATCCAATTCGCCGGGGGCAACCCAGGCAACCTGGTCGCACTCGATCGGGACCGGCTCGCCGGAGAGCAGGGTGGTTTCATAAAAATTCAGGTACAGTGTTCTCCCACTCTTCCTGACCTCGACCCGGTCCAGCAACTCCCCAACTGAAACCTCGCAGCCCACCTCCTCCCGGACCTCCCTGATCAGGCACTCTGCCAACGACTCACCCGGTTCACACTTCCCGCCGGGGAACTCCCACAAGCCAGGGCGGCCCTCCAGGCTGCGCCGCTGACAGATGAGAATCCGTTCCTCCCGACGGATCACCGCTCCCGCTACCTCAACGATGATCGGTTTCATTTAAGAAACGCTGGCGCGGCCGCACACTGCGGCTTGACCGGACACCTGCGACAGTGCGGCTGCCGGGCCTGGCAGATGGTGGCGCCTAGATCCATAAGCGCCTGATTGAAATCGCCAGGCGATCCGGCCGGGATCAGCTTGCCCGCCAGCTCCCACAGCGCTCGGTCCTTCGGGCGCCGCTGGCCGAAAAACACACGCCGTAAGACTCGCCTCACGTTGACATCCAGTGCTGGATATGGCTGGCCGTAAGCGATGGATGCCACCGCCCCCGCTGTGTATCTGCCGATGCCAGGCAACCGGTCCAGCTTCTCCGGCTCCCGCGGCAGCCTGCCGCCATAGCAGGCGACCGTCTCGCGGGCCAGGGCGTGGAGCCGCAAGGGGCGAGCGTTGTACCCAAGGGGATACCAGATCCGGCGGACCTGCCGGGGCTCTGCCCCAGCCAGAGCCTGCATGGTGGGGAAGATTTTCAGGAACTCCCGGTACTTGGGGATGACGCGAGCCACCTGGGTCTGCTGTAGCATGACTTCCGAAATCAGAATTTTGTAGGGATCCCGGGTGCGCCGCCAGGGCAGATCCCGCTTGTGCTTCCGGTACCAGCGCAGCAGGCAGCGGACGAAGACTGCACGCCGCCCGGCCTTC
>CAZPLZ010000015.1:14455-28827 GCA_964587525.1 uncultured bacterium
TTCACCATATTTCGTAGTGAAGCTGTTCCTTCTTAAACCCCTTTTCGTCCAGGACACCTTTGAGGGCTTTGACCATCTCATTCCCTCCACATGTGTACACCTGCTTGTCTTCTGCCCCCTCGATGTACTTTTTGACCTTTTCCTGCACGTACCCGACTTCCCCGTTCCAATTCTTGGGCCGGCTGATCGTAGTAATGTAGGTGAAATTGTACTTCGCGGCCAGCTCTTTCCACTCATCGTCATAGAGGATTTCCGTCTCGTACCGGATTCCCAGAAAGAGCCAGAGCTTGCGCTTCTGCCCCTCCCCCGTGTGATACAGGTGGTGGATCATGCTGCGCAGCGGTGCGACGCCGGTTCCGGTCGCAACGAACAGCAGTTCACCGGGCAGCGGCTCTTTCATGGTGAAGGCGCCGAACGGCCCGCGCGACGGGAAGCTGCCCCCTTCCTTCAAGCTCTTCCAGAAGAACTCCGAGGCGATCCCGCCATCCAGGTATTTGATGATCAGCTCAACCGGATCTTTCTCATGCGGGGGCGACGCGACAGAATAGGACCGCATGTGCTTGCCCCCGCCGGGTTTCGTCAGATCGGCCATAATGAACTGTCCAGGCTTGAATTCGAGCGGCTTCGCCCCATCCAGGTGCAGGAAAAACCTGCGCACGGTCGGCGAGACCTCAAGAATCTTGGTCGCGACAGCGGTATACGCTTCCGGCATGAAAATATTGTACGATATCTACCCACAAGGAGGACACGTGACTGACCCACAAGGACTGACCGTTGGATTAATTGGCTGCGGCGGGATTATGAGCATGCACATCCACAACCTTCTGAAAATCCCCCATGTCACGATCGGCGCCATGGCAGATCCAGCGGCGCACCACATGGAGCGAACCAAGCAGCGGTTCCCCGCGCTCACCCCGGCCTTAACTTTTTCCGGCCACCGCGAGATGCTCACAAACTCAAAACTGGACGCCGTCGTGATCGCCTCGCCGCATGCGCATCATTACCAGCACATCATGGACAGCCTCAGCGCCGGCTGCCATGTCCTGGTGGAAAAACCCTTCGTCGGAAGCGTGACACATGCACGCAAGACGATCACACTGGCCAGGCGCAGAAAGAAAGTCCTCATGATCTCCTACCAGCGCCACTTTGAGCCCAAGTTCCGCTACATGCGCAAGGTGGTCCAGGAGGGCCGCATCGGCAAGGTGCAGACCATGTGCTCCGCGTTGGGACAGAGCTGGATCGAACTCAGCCGGGGGACCTGGCGGCAGGACCCCAGGCTTTCCGGTGGCGGCCAGCTCAACGATTCCGGCAGCCATATCGTGGACATCGCGCTGTGGATCACCGGCCTCAAACCGGTCGAGGTCTACGCCTGCCTGAACTTCTGTGACACGAAGGTGGACATCAATTCAGCGGTCAGTGTGCGGCTGAACAACGGCGCGGTCTGGACCATCAGCGTGTCCGGCAACACGCCCGGGTTCTGGGAGCACACCACGATCGCTGGCGATAAAGGCTCGATCTCTCTGTCCCCGAATGGTGACGCTTCTTTTCTGGAAGGAGGCAGCGTGTTGAAAGGCGAGCGGTTCGGCCACTACCATGACCAGGACGCCGGCTTTATCCGTGCCGCACGCGGTCAGGGCCCCAACGAAGTGCCAGGCGAGTTCGGCCTCCTCGTGACCGCGCTGACCCAGGCCGCCTTCCGCTCAGCCAAACTAAAGAAACCGGTCCGGCTCAACCTCTAAATAATTACTTCGGCTGGATCTGCATAGCGGTTGCCGGCGTGATCCCGGCCTCGTGCCAGGTAGATCCGGTGGGATCCCACGCGTTGAGTATCATGGGCACACCGCCATCAAAAAACCTCCAGGTAGTTCTCGACCTCCCAGGCCGAGACGGAATCGTGGTACCGCTTCCACTCGGCTCTCTTGATCTTGAGATAGTACGCTCCATACTCCTTTCCCAACGCCTCCAGGATCAACGCGTCATGTTCAAGGGCGTCGAGCGCCTCGTCCAGCGTCTGGGGCAGGGTTTCGATCCCTTCTTGCGCCAGCTCGGCTTCCGGAACCTCGTAGAGGTTTCGCTTGTTGAGCTTCCCAGCCGGCAGGCTGCGCTGGATGCCATCCAGGCCGGCCGCCAGCAGGACCGTGGTGGCCAGATACGGGTTGATGGCCCCGTCCACCGTCCGGTTTTCCAACCGGCCCGGCCCCGGCACGCGGATCATCTGGGTCCGGTTTGAGGCGCCGTAGGTGACGTAGACGGGAGCCCACGTGGCTCCCGAGTTCGGGGCCCCCTTGACCAGCCGCTTGTAGGAATTCACCGTGGGGGCGGTGACCGCAGCCAACGCTCCGGCGTGTGCTTTCAGCCCGCCGAGAAAATGATACGCAAGTGGGGAAAGTCCCAGCGAGTCCTTGTCCTCCAGGAACAGATTGTGATCGTTCTTCGCATCCCAGAGGCTCATGTGAAAGTGGCAGCCATTCCCGGTGAGGTAGGCGAAGGGCTTCGGCATGAAGGTCGCGTGTAGCCCGTGCTGCTCAGCCACGGTCTTGACCATCCAGCGGAAGAACACATGCCGGTCCGCCGTCGTCAAGGCGTCTGAATACGCCCAGTTGATCTCGAACTGGCAGTTGGCGTCCTCATGGTCATTGGCGTAGGGGTCCCAGCCCAGGGCCTGCATGTGCTTAAGCAGGGAAGTCATCAAGTCCAGATTCCGGCCAAGCGCCTGCAGGTCATAGCAAGGCTTGGCCAGATTGTCCCGATGGTCATGAGGCAGGTACGCGCCGTCCTCCTGGCGCCGCACCAGCATGAACTCAGGCTCCACCCCCGTCTTGAACACATAGCCCTGCTCGCGGGCCCGCTGAAGTTGCCGGTGGAGGATGGTCCGGGGACAGTACGGCCAAGGCTGGCCGTCCACCTGCGTGTTGCTGGCCATCCAGGCAAGGTTGCCGCGCCATGGCACCACCGTCAGGCTGTCCATGTCGGGCACGGCGATGAGGTCGGTGTCATGCGGCCCCTGTCCGATCTCCCCCGCGGCGAACCCCGCGAACCCGGCGCCGCCTTCGATCATGTCCTGAAGATGGACCGCCGGCACCACCTTGGCCTTCGGGGTTCCGTTCATTTCCACAAACGAGCAGAGGAAAAATTCGATCTGGTGCTTTTCGACGATCTTCTTGATTTCAGCGAGCGTCATGTTTGATGCGACCTCCTTGGGTCCCCGCCAGGGGAACGCCCGTGACATACGAAGCTTCTAGGGTGAGCGCGCGCAAGTCCTCGGGGTCCAGGTGGTGCACATCGGCCTTGCCGCACGCCCGGGCAAGGATCTGCACCTCCGCCGTGAGGGCGTGCAGAAAGTTGCTGACCCGCTCGGCCGCCTCGGGGATGGGCAGGCGTTTCACAAGATCAGGATCCTGCGTGGTGATCCCCACTGGACAGCGGCCCGTGTGACAGTGGTGGCACGCCCCGGCTTCCGTCCCCAGCGCCTGATAGTCCTCGTGATAGATCGGTTTGTTGCAGTTGAGCGCGATCAGAGCCGCGGTGCCAATATAGACGGCGTCCGCTCCCAGCGCGAGGGCCTTGGCGATATCGGCCCCATTGCGGATCCCGCCGGCGATCACCAGTTGCACCGCATCGCGCAGGCCCATGTCCTCCAGGGCCGCGCGGGCCTCGCACACGGCAGCCAGGGTGGGGATCCCCGTGTGCTCCTGGAGCAGCTCGGGCGAGGCCCCGGTTCCGCCTTCCATGCCATCCACGACCACCACGTCCGCCCCGGCCTTGGCCGCCAGTGTCACGTCATCGAAGACCCGGCTGGCGCCCAGTTTGACAAAGATCGGGACTTTTCCGGACGTGACTTCCCGCAATTCCTCGATCTTGATGATCATATCGTCGGGTCCGAGAAAATCGGGATGCCGGCATGGGCTGCGCTGATCCACGTTGGGCGGCAAATCGCGGACCGCGGCAATTTCCGGAGAGACCTTGCTCCCCAGCAACAACCCGCCCGTTCCGGGTTTCGCCCCCTGGCCGATGGTCAGCTCGATGGCATCCGCCTCTAACATATGATGCACGTTGAGCCCATACCGGCTCGGCAGCACCTCGTAGATCAGCGTCCGGGAGTGCTCCCGCTCCGCGGGCAGCATGCCCCCGTCGCCCGTCGTGGTGGAAGTTCCCGCGCGAGTCGCCCCCTGGCCCAATGCCACTTTGGCGTTATAGGAAAGCGCGCCGTAGCTCATCCCGGCGATCAGCACAGGAATCTCAAGTTCGATGGGCTTGCTGGCGAACCGGGTTCCCAGCACGGTCTTGGTGGAGCACCTTTCCCGGTATCCTTCCAACGGAATGCGGGTCAGGGTGCAAGGGATGAAGGTCAGATCGTCGAAGGTCGCCCACCGGCGCTCGCGCAAGGTTCCGAATCCGCGGATACGGTAACGCCCCAACTCGGCCTTCACCTGGATGTCTTCGATCACCTCGGGCGCAAAGATCCCGCTGCGCTGGTGCGGCCCTGGCCTGCTCACGGGCGAACCGTCAGAGGGCCTGTTTCCAGATGGCGAGCTCATGGGAGGAGAAATTCCACAGTTTGCGGGCTGAGACGATTTTCTGAAACGAGGAAGGCGGCCTGAATCCCAGTCGAGCCAGGGTTTCCTTGAGAAACGCTGCATCTTGCGCGCTCGGAGACGACACCTCAGTATCCGCGCCCAGATCCGCGATCTTCCCGCCCACAAACACCGTCCCCGCGTACATGGAATCTGCCACGCCGGGGCCGGCGTCCCCGCAGATGATCAGCGTCCCCTTCTGCATCATAAATCCAGCCATGATCCCGGCTGATCCCTGGATGGCCAGCACGCCTCCCTTCATCGCGATCCCCGCGCGGGCACCCGCGTCACCATGAACGGTCACGCTGCCCCCGCGGATGGAGGCCGCCGCCCCGTTTCCGGCATGACCTTCGACGACCACCGCCCCTTGCATCATGCCCTCCGCCAAACCCCAGCCGGCATTGCCCTTCACCTCGACCGTGGGCCCGTCCACCATCCCGGAACAATAGTACCCGGCGCTCCCCTCGATGATGATCTTGACCGGCCGGAGGATCCCCACCGCCAGGTTGTGCCGCGCCTGAGGATGGCGCAGGGTGACGACCGGCTCCCCCTTGGCGGCCACCTCACGTATCCGCTCATTGATCTGCCGGATCGTCAGCTTCCCACAATCAATCGTTGCTGTTATGGCTCCACACCCCGACACTGCGCGCTTCAGGCTCCCTGGCCTGCACCAGGTCAGGGAACACCTTGCGCAGCGCCACCTCTTCCGTGGCAATCGCCACGAACCCCTTCCCCTCTCCGACCACCAGTGGCTTCAAAGAAAACGGATCCTTCACGTAAGCCAGCTCATGCGCAGTCGCCACCAGATAGCAGTACGACCCGTCCAAATCCTGAAGGGAGCGCTCCAGGATTTTTCGTAGGTTATTGCCTTGACGCAGATGGTCGGCCAGATAGACGCCCAGCAGCTCCGAGTCATTGTCGGTATAGAACTTCGCCCCGCGAGCCTCGTAGCTTTTCCGCATCCGGTGGTAATTCGTAATATGTCCGTTGTGCACGGTCGCCACATCCAGGTGTCCATGGGCCCAAAACGGCTGGGAGTGGCTCACATCCACCCGGCTCTCGGTTGAAAGCCGCGTGTGGCCGATGCCGTGACGTCCGGTCAGGGAAGACAGGTGATATTCCCGTTCCAGCTCCGCGGGTGTCCCCACGTGTTTCACGATTTCCATATGGTGCCCCAGGCTCATGACTTCAACACCGGCCGCGCTTTCTTCGATCAACGTGGTCAGCGTTTCGGGTCGAGCTCCGGTCTTTAACACCAGCCTCAGCAATCCACCATGGGCTTCGGCGGCCTCTACGGCTGCCGATGAGCTCAGCGCACGGGTGACTTGCTGAACCTGCTCGTCAACCGGTCTTGCCTCAGAAAGTTTCACCCTGGCCAGCAAACGACCTTCCTCGGGTCGGTTGAACACCGCCGCCCCGGCGGAATCCGGGCCCCGGCTCCCCAGCGCCTCCAGCATCTGGAGCAGTATCTGCCCCAGGGGTTCCCGGCTCACCCCGTTCGTCTCAAAGTATCCGACGATTCCGCACATACGTGCCCCCTGCCATCTTCACAAACGCCATCTCATTCACCAGATGACACATCATGATACTGTACCTCACTGACAGGGTGTAAAATACCGCCTGTGAAGCTGAGTTACGTCCAGCGCCGCGAAATTCTGGACCAGGGGTACACCGTGGTCCGCGGCGCGGTGCCGCGGCTGATGGTGGACGAGGCGCTGCGGCTGATCAACCACTCGGTTGGCGAGGGGATGGACCCCGCTCAGATACAAGTGTTCAGGTCGCAGTCGTACTGCCCAGAGCTGCGGAATTCGCCTGTGATCCAGGGGCTCGCGATGCAAACACCGGTGTTCGAGCTGGCGGAGTCGGTGACCGGTGCCGGGAAGCTCAAGCCGGTCGGCGGCGGGCAGATCGCGTTGCGGTTTCCGCGGTTGGACGATGCGCCCCCGCCGCCCAAGTGCCACCTGGACGGGATGTCGAGCCCGAACAACGGCGTGGCGCCCGGAACACTGGGGAACTACACGATGCTGGCGGTGGTCCTGTTAAGCGAGCTAAAAGGCCCCTACGCGGGGAACTTCACGGTGTGGCCGGGCACCCACCGGCTGTACGAGGCCTACTTTCGCGAGCACGGGCCGGAATCGCTCCTGAACGGGATGCCGCCGGTTGATCTGCCCGAGCCGGTGCAGTTGACCGGGAGCCCCGGTGACGTGGTGCTCACGCACTATCAGGTCGCCCATGGGGTGACTCCCAACCTGTCTCCGCACATCCGGTACGCGGTCATCTTCCGGCTGAACCACGCGGACCGGACAAGTGGATGGAACCGGGAAGCGATGACGGACCTGTGGCTGGAGTGGCCCGGCATCCGGGAGCTGCTCGAGCAGCCCGGAACCGCGGCGACCAGCAGCACGTACTGATAGACATCCTGATATTCACGTCCTGACATCCCCCGCCCAATCAAACCGGAAAGACTTTCGTGACCCCTACAGGTTAAGAAATCGGCCAAGACTTCTAAGAAATCTTAAAAAAATCTTCGTCGAGATAAGTTTGGGAGATTTATTGATTCTTGATTTGGTTGACATAGCGAACGAAATCTATCCTCGCTTGCCATAAAGAAGCTAAACTATTTCTCCGGAAGATTCGCACAGCTTACTAAAGT
The DNA here is from genome assembly GCA_964587525.1 of uncultured bacterium. GTDB lineage: Bacteria > Oederibacteriota > CAKKQC01 > CAKKQC01 > CAKKQC01 > CAZPLZ01. The sequence continues at coordinate 21,683 of CAZPLZ010000015.1, forward strand.
CCTTTGATCCTAGGTTGGGCCTATGCCGCCAGCACCTTTATTGGCCCCACAGGTTCGGGTATTTTCAGTCCTTTTTGAAAATACATGATCTCCGACCCCGTGGATGCTTTTCTTGCACTGTATCCAAGCTCGTACACGATGTGAGGATACTCACGGTATAGCTGCCGTATTGGATCAACGTTGTCATACGAAACAATCCACTTTTTCTGCTTCATACGGGGCATGCGTCCGGTCATCCGGTCCACAGTTAGTGAGAGTCATGCAGGTTGCAAACATATGGCCGGAGAGGGCTGAACCCGCTCCGTCCTCCTGACAATCTCCGCATACTTCGCAGGCGTCATGTTTCCTAATTTGCTGTGTCCTCTGCGCTCGTTGTACCACCACCGGTAAACCTCGCACAAGTATGCGACAGGGGACATAGTAAACTTGTAAACTTACGCCGATCCATCTTTCAACGACACCCGCATCGCCCGCTCAATCTCTCGTCCACGCGCAACTCCCTTGCTCACAGCCATCTTCGTCACACCGATCATCCCTGCCACCTCCGCACCACTGTACCCGAGATCCTCAACCATCCACTTTGCGAACAGCGCCCTCGCAATGCTCTGACCCTTGCTCCGACCAGCTCCTTTCACCATCTCCACCTTGATCTTCGCGGCCCTCGCTGCTTTGCGCATCACCGTTTCTGGATTCAAGCCGCTTCTCCTGAGCTTGCTCCGCTGGCTCTCTGTCACCTCTGCCTCTCTCAAAACCCCCTGCACAAATTCATCCCCGCCAAGTATCCGTTCATCGGCAGCCTGGTGAATGGTCTTCCGCTCTTTCAGGTACTCCACAATCCCACCCACGCTTCTGATCAACCCTCCCCCCTCCAACTCATTCTGCTCACCAACTCGCATCCCCTCTTTAACGAATTCCCGATACGCCTCTCTCGCCCTCCCAATCCTGGTCCCGAAGCTCCCCAGAACCATCTCAGTGTCTTGCCAGGCCATCCCTTTCTTCCCCACCAAGGCGCCGTGCCCACACCACCGATAGCCCTCCAATCCTCGAATGTCATGCACAAGACCAGCCCTGAGTGGATTCAGATGTATGTATCGCACCAGCGCCATCAGATAGGGCTCTTCCTCGCAGAGCACCGACTTGAAGCGCCCCTGAAAAAGGTGGCCGCTCCGGGAGTGTCTGCGATTGTAGTATCCGGCATAGCCACCGAGAACGGACTGCATAGTTTTTCCAATTGGATCTTTCCCTGACTTGAGCAACAGATGCACATGATTGGGCATCAGACACCACCCCAGGCACGAAGCCTTCGTCTGAGCCAAAGATTTAGCAAGTCGTTCCGTGAAATTCAGATAGTCAGCGGCATCTGCGAAGGTCTTCCCTCGCGCAACGCCTCGCTGCATCACATGGTGCAAAAGCCCCGGTGCATCCAACCTCCCCAGTCTTGGCATAGTCAGGATTATCAGGGAAGAGTCACACGAAACTCAACCGCAAGTTTACAAGTTTACTATGTCCCCCTATGTCCCCTACCCACCTTCTAGCCATGATGTTAGGGGCCGGCACACTCATTATTAGGACATTACTTGTCTTTTTTCTCCTTTTGTCTTTCAAATCCCTTTTCGATATCCACGATTTCATCCTTAATCGTATCAGGAGTATCTGGATCTTTTTTAACTCTGTCAGATATCTTGTTCATAGTAGAAGATTTTTCTTCATCCGACACATTTTTATTTGCAAGGGTTTCCAATTCTTTTTCTGTCATTTCCTTCCTTATCAATTTTGATAAATTTTTTGAAACCTTAACACCTTTTTTCTTACCCTCTTTTCTAAGCTTCGATTCAATAAACATGTTTTTCCATCCTTTATCTACCATGTCTTTTTTCTCCTTTTGTTTTTCAAATTCATTTTCAATATCCTTGATTTCATCTTAATCCATAGTATCAGTAGTAATATTAGGGACGCTTTTGAATAATTAAATTCCTCCTAACCAAGTCTTGCACCAATCTCTTCCTCAATCCGTCTACTTCGTACGACCCCCTGTCGTATGTGAATTTCTCTCGCTTTGACCCTGCCAGCAGTCCCGGATCGCTCAACTCTATGAGGTGATGATTTTCGTCATATACATAGGTGGCAATCTCCTCGCCAGGCCACGTGACCTTCACGAGCTGATCCAAGTCGTTGTATTCGTACCGCACCACCCGCCCCAAGTGGCGTCGAAGATAATTTCATGGCGACGTCATTGTAGCAAAATGGTCAGTGGTACTGGCCTTAAGAAACAAAACCTGAGAGCAAGAATGCGCAGAGAAGAACCACAGCGAGGCCGAGCCAGATCACCCAGGCGATCAGGCGAAAGAGACGGGCCGGCGTGGCGACAACCCGGCGCGTCGTCCGTTCCAAGAACTGGCTCACCGAATCCCGAGCCTGACCTTCCGGTAACGTGAGAGCATGGCTTCCAAGTTCTTTGGCCAGGCGTTCCAGCCCCACGGCGAAGAAAAGTGCCAGACCAGCCAGACATCCGAGAGAACCAGTCAGGGAGAGAAGCACTGCGTGGGTGAGACCGAGACCAGCCGGAGGGGATGGAAAAAAGTGATGATGAACCACGGCCGCGAGACTTCCCAGCCCCAGACCGGTGAGCCCGCCTAGACCTACGCGGTTGAGGAAAAGCCACAGCAGATCACGCGAGAGTGGCCGAGGCATCAACACATTCAGCCTCCTCATCACGGTGCCAACCTTCGGGGGGAGATTAGGGCATCTGGAACTTGACTTCCACGTCCCGCTTGTCAGGTTCCGGAACTTGGAAAAGCTCGCGCTGGCGGTACCCAACACACGTTGCCACAAAACTCGTGGGGACCACCTCGATCCCAATATTGTAGTTCGTGGTGGCGGAATTGTAGAACTCGCGGCGGTCGGATAGCTCGTTTTCTAACTGCGAGATGCGCTCTTGAAGCTGGACAAACATCTCCTGGGATTTCAACTCAGGATAGTTCTCCGCGAGGGCAAACAGCCGCCCGAGTGCGGCTGAGAGCTCACCTTCCTTTTTGATCCGGTCGCCAGTTTCCCTAGCGCCGTAGGCGGCGTTGCGGGTCGAGATCACATGCTCCAGGGTCTCACGCTCATACTTCATGTAGCCCTCACAGACCTGGATGAGCTTCGGGATCTCGTCATGACGCTGTTTGAGGATCACATCGATGTTGAACCAGGCCCGGTCGCACTGGTTCTTGAGAAACACCAGCCGGTTGTACAGACTCCCAAAGTAGGCCAGCATGGTGGCACCAACGACCGAAAGGATCACGAGTCCCGCGATACCCATGCTTTAAGCCTCCATTCTACCGTCGCCTCAACAACCGCAACATCCCCCACACCGTCAGGGCCACAAGCAGGGCTGCCCGTACCCAGTTGGACAACGGCACGTTGCTGATGGCCGGCATCATCCAAATACCCGCCAGCAGCAACACCAGACCTCCATTGATCGAGAGGCCAGGGTGACCATGCGCCTTGAGTGCCTCCCGCTCGTGCCCTGAGGAAATCAAGAAATAGCCAAACTTAGGCTTACGCACCACGAGTGGAACAACCTCTCTCCCCCGGGCGAGATCCTCTTTCATAACCTCCTCTTGGACCTGAGCGCGCGCATACGCCCACTCCTCCGGCTGGATAATGCCATCTCTGTTGACATCCAGAGTTGCCATCTTTTCCGGCACTCTCGTCCACCGGCGCAATTTCTGAAGTACCCGTTGCCGCCGGTCCTGCAGAGGGTCACGCAACTTCCCCACACTCCCAAGGACATAGACTTCGCCATCAGCCAGGATCGCCCACTCCTGGATATGATAGATCGCGTCTCTCAACCCGTCCCCGCTGCGCCAAGGAACACCGCTCAAGTCGCAGAACTGCTTGATGTCATCGGACGGTTCCGTCCCAGGGGTCACATAGACGTTGCACGTGGAGACTCCGGAAATATCAGCGTCATCCGGCATGACCAGGATGCGTCCGGTCTCGTCCTCCAGGAAAAACAGTTCCCGGGTTTCCCGGCGAAACACCCGGGTGCTGTACCGGTGCCCGCGGTGATCTGTCCACTCCCTGTTCACCTCCACCAGGTTCCAGACAGAATCGAGACCCCGCACAGGCGAGGGGCGGGATCCGTTGGCCAACTTGGCCAGCCCTTTCAGCTCCGCCAAACCCATGGCCACCGAGCGGACTCTGCTGGTGGCCACATTGGCGATCATCCGACGGCGGTACAGCCCCCGCCAGCCCTTGATGGTCAACACCGCCCCGGACGCGATGAACATGGAGGCGAGCGGAAAGTAAGAAATGGGGAGTTTTATTCTTAGCCGGAATAGGTGGCCGAAGAGCCTAAAGTTTCCCACAGCCGCACAGATACCACCGGCAGCCCTTTCTGCTTCGCATACTCGAAAATCATTCTGGCGATGTTTTCAGCCGTGGGATTACCCTCCATCAGAACCATCGGCTCGTTGAGGCGCTGAAGCAGCGGCACCGCCGGGTCATCCTTGCGCAGCAGCATCTTGTGGTCCAGCTCGGCGTCGATCCAGCTTTGCACATGGCGCTTGACCTCCTCAAAGTCCATCACCATGCCCAGCTTATCGAGCGCACCGGCGGACAACTCGATCTCGACTTTTCCGTTGTGCCCATGCAGATGGCGGCACTTTCCCTGATACTCCAGCAGCCGGTGCCCGTAGCAAAAGTGAATTTCTCTGATGACCGTGTACATGTTCCCCGATTGTATTAGAACCGCCCACGAATGACCAGAACAAGGATATGATAAACATGATGAGGCTTCACGACGCCATCTTCATCGCGTTGCTGGTTGCTCCTCGAACCAGCGGCGCTGCGCCAGACTTAGGGCCAGCCTCGTCACCCTCAAACACGACCCTCACCGGGTCATTTCGCCTGACCCTGACCGGCGACCCGCTGACCGCCACTCCTTTGGTTACGGAACGCTTGGGCGTGATTCCGTTCGGACGATGGCTGAACGCCATTCCAGCGGAGAAAAACAAGCGCGGCTTCGAATTTGCCGCGCAACTCAACAACTGCTCCAGCCGGGGGTGCATCGTGGGACTGGAGGATACCCAGCGTGTGTTGATCGCCAAGCGCGGCATCGCGGATGCGATCCGTCTGGACATCTTTGACGCCGGCTGGAAGCGTATCGAAGCAGCCGCCATCTCTGAGAGCGGCCAGGTGGCCATTCCTGTCGTGTCGCCCAAAGACCGCAGGGAGATCTGGATCATCCGCAGCAACGGGCGTATGCGCAAGCGCATCCCCCATGCGGTGAAAGGTCCCATGATGCTGCGCTGGCGCAATGGCAGCCTGTTCATGGTCTACCAGGGTCCTGGTGGCTTTTCAGCGATGCGAGCCTCCTTAAGCGCCGGGACGATGCAGAGCGCCACACCGATGGAGGCCTGGTGGGTAAGCTGCAAGGGCGGGCCGGCACAGCCGCTCGCCGTGGGACTGACCGGAGAAATCCACGAGTTGTTGGAGGGCGTCCTTACCCTTCCGCTGTACCGGCGCGGCAACCCGCAACCGGGCTGGCTGGAATTGACACAGTCGACCCGCCCCATGACCACGCAAGGGTCCACCAGCCCTGTCCACGTGAAGATTGACTGTCTGGGCCGGGTGAACATCGTGAGTGCTCTAGGCAATGAGGTCTGGTGCCTGCGATTCGGCCCTGATGGAAAAATCCTCAAGGCCTCAAAGGTTGACGTAAACCTCGCGGGGGATCATCGATCCATCAAGATCGATCAGCGCGGGCGGTTTTACCTTCTCGAGGCGGAGCTCGACTTGACACAAGGGGGAGAACCCAGTCAACTCAACCTGTTGAGACTGAACTAACCGGTCTGGCGTTGTTACGCGATTAACCGGCCGCCGTCAACCGGCAGGAACACACCGGTGATGAAATCTGACCCTTCCAACAGAAACACCACCGCCGCGGCGATATCATCAGGAGTTCCATGGCGCTTCAGTGGTGTCTTGTTCATGATCTCTTGCGCCTCATCCTCCGGGAGGTCAGCGGGCACCATAACCGGACCGGGACCGATAGCATTGACACGCACCTTCGGCGCATACGTCCGAGCCAGTCCCTGGGTCATGGTGATCACACCCGCTTTGGATATGCAGTACGGAATGTAGTCCTTGTACGGCCGCAACCCCGCCCAATCCGCAATGCTGACAATCGCGCCTCCCTCCGGCTGGGTGAGCATGTGCCGGCCGGCGTGCACAGATACCAGAAATGGCCCCTTCAAGTTGGAATCGAGCGTGCGGTCCCACTCACGTTCCGTCACGGTCGAAAGCGGAGTCTTGAAGAACACCGCCGCGTTGTTCACCAGCACATCCAGGCGGCCAAACTTGTCAACGGCAGCCTTGATCATCTTCGCCACTTCCGCTTCCTTCGTCAGCTCGGCCTTGACCGTCATCACCTCCACGCCCAACGCCTTGATCTCGCCTGCGGTCTTTTCAGCCTCCGCAGAGGACGTGTTAAAGTGCACCACGACAGATGCACCACGTCTGGCCAACGCCAGCGCAATCACCCGCCCAACCCGCTTGGCGGATCCCGTGACCAGCGCCACTTTGCCTTTAAGATTCACCTGCCTATTATATGGGGAATGCCCTCTGCAGTCGGTTTGGTGAGCGGTGGATGTGATAGCGCAGTCCTCCTCACCTGGCTCGCCCGTCACTTTAAGGTTGTGCACCCCGTGTACGTACGGTTCAGGCTTCAGTGGGAAACGACCGAGCTAGCGTATCTCAAACATTTTTTGCATGCCGCGCAGATTCCTCGCCTCGAGCCGCTCACCGTGGTCTCGTTGCCGGTGACCGACACCTACGCCACCCACTGGAGCGTCACCGGCCGGAGAGCTCCAGGGATACGCAGCGACGACCGCGAGATGTACCTGCCCGGCCGCAACCTGCTGCTGATCTCCCGCGGTGCGGTCCTCTGCGCTATGCGCCGCGCCTCAACGCTGGCGCTGGGCACCCTCCGAGGGAATCCCTTTCACGACGCTTCGGAAAAATTCCGGAACCAGATGGGCCGCGCAGCCTCGCTGGCGCTCGGCCAGAAGATCCGAGTCATCGCCCCATTCTCGCGGATGTCCAAGGCTGGGGTCCTCAAGCTGGGGAAAGATCTTCCGCTGCATCTCACCTTCTCC
>CAZPLZ010000016.1:0-28333 GCA_964587525.1 uncultured bacterium
CCTCGGCTTGGTGGCAGTAATCTTCATCGTCCTAGTCATAATTGTGGCGATCCTCGCGGCGGTATTTGGCGGTGCGGGTGGCTCACGGCAGGACGAATGAATGGGGACACCGGAAGTGTCTCGCGGCGTCGTGTTGAGGTTGACTGGCCTGCGTTGTTGGGAGAGGGACTTGCGGTAGAGTAGGCGCCCATGAAATGTTACGTGTATTCCCTGATATCTCGGGAAGATCCTCAGTCCGCGAAACCCAAAAGGGGAAGGAGAGCCTGTGATGCTAGACATAGTCGCGGTTTGGTTGCCGCTATTCAAGGATGCTGTAATTCTTGTGGCAATTATCTGTGCTGGGGTGTGGGCTGTGTGTACGTTCTACTTCAAGGAGATACGTGCCCCAAGGATATTCCGCAAAAATGTGACTCGCCTGAATTGTAATGTTGATTTGAGCTGCAGCGAAGGTAAGAAGTATCCAAGGTCCAATCTGGTAACTGCAAGAGTAACGATAAAGAATGTGGGTGACGTTCGCGTTCATGTCATTGATTCACCATATTCACTGAAGTGCAATAGAATGCAGAAGAAGGCGCGGGAAGAGCGTCAAGCGTTCAGCAACAAACTGCGGTCGTGCTTGGAAGCGGAGGAGACATTCGAGCTTGTCAAGGATATGTCGTTGAGGGAGGAAACAACGTTGGTCAAAGGGCGGTTGCTCAATACTGCTGCGATGTTTGACCCCGGTGAGGAAGCCCTGGGCCAGTTGTCATTTCGGGTCCCAGCGAAATGGGACGGAGTTGTAATGACATTAAGCATGTTCTGTATCCAGGACATGTCTAGAGTTGGCATGGTGTATGAGTTGCCGCAAGATGAAAAAAAGGAAGGACTTATGCACTGCATTGTCAGATTCAAATCAAAGAAACCCATCGGGCAAGTAGAGAAGCACATGGTCAAGGGCATCAAGTATGAGAAACTCGATGAGGAAGACACGAAGCAAAGGGCCTTCTTGAAGGGTGTAGGCTATTTCCGGGTATATTCGTCAAGCAGTCTGAATTTCCCATGATGAGACGGGGATGAGACATTTAGCGTGTAGCCCCTGGAACTAGGCGCGCTATTGCCTGGAATTTCCCTGGAGAATGGCACCCACGTGGCACCGGGGGGCCATCGTCGAGGATGGGGCGATACAGAAACGGCGTAGAACTTGGGAGATGTGGAACGGGAAAACGCTGGGCGCATGTGACTTAAAATCCCTTGCTTTCGCAAGAAGGCGTGCAGGTTCAAGTCCTGCCTTCGGCATTTTTACTGATGCGCTATAGCAGGGCCGATACGGGACGACAGGTAGCGGACGCACTATCCGCCTACCAAGAGCATCGCAGGCGCACCCTGGACCTCCTGGGCGCCGCCGCTGCGACACGTCTGTTGTCTCGTCGTCTGATCAGACGGGTGCCTCTCTGGAAGTCCTTCCGCCACGTCGGCCGGGTGCAGGAAGATTACTTGCGAGCATTAAGGACCGGATACATGGAGTTTGTGCCGCAGAGCGGCACCTACGGCGGTGGTAGCGACGGCCATGCACTCGTGCGGTATCTTCGCAGGCTCGACCGTCAACTACAGCGATTGGTCCAGGGTGCCGGGAACGACTTCCGAATTAACTGGTTTGGGAAGAATATCACACTGGAGGAGCACATTAGACGATTGACGGAGCACGAGTTGATTCACCATGGCCAATGGATCCTGGTGCTTGGATGGTACCGCTTTCGGTTTCCGGCTTCGTGGAGGGTTTGGGGAGTTGTAACGTCGAATCGAGTTGGCAAACGCTCTGTACCGCGCAGACGTTGATGTTATACTCCCAGGCAGGTGAAGGGATGATCCCGTGACGCGCAACTTGTGCAACGTCCTCGCCCTGGCGATAGGAGTAACAACAGCCATGATGACACCCGTGACCGCAACAGGAAAGGCGTCTTCCTCCAAGCCTGGTGGGCTTCCCGAGGCCACCTGGCAAAAACTTCCCCGGTGGCGGGGGTTCAATCTCCTGGAGAAGTTCCACAAGGACTGGAGCAACGGCCCGTTCGTGGAGACGGATTTCCAGTGGATCTCCGAGTTTGGGTTTAACTTCGTGCGTCTGCCCATGGACTACCGCACCTGGATCAAGGACGGGGACTGGCGCAAGCTCAATGAGGATGTCCTCAAAGAGATCGACCAGGCGGTGGAGTGGGGACGGCAGTACGGCATCCACGTCTGCATCAACTTCCACCGGGCTCCCGGCTATACCGTCGCCTCTCCGAAAGAAACCAAGTCGCTGTGGACCGATCCCGAGGCCCAAGAGGTCTGCGCCATGCACTGGGCCGCTTTCGCCAGGCGCTACCAGGGCATTCCCAACAGGAACCTGAGCTTCAATCTCTTCAACGAGCCGAGTGGCGTGGACGAAGAGACCCACGCCAAGGTGGTCAAGATCGTGACCGACGCCATTCGCCGCGAGGACCCGGACCGCCTGATCATCTGCGACGGTGTCGGTTACGGCGGCCAAGCGTCCGAAGAGCTGATCCCGCTCAAGGTGGCGCAGAGCACGAGAGGGTATTCGCCGTTCCACCTCACCCACTACAAGGCGTCCTGGGTGGGCGACAACACCTCATGGCCTGTCCCTACGTGGCCGGTCTACCAAGGGATGAGTGATTTCCTCTACGGGACCGACATCCCCGATGCGGGTAAACACAAGACCCCTCTCGTGCTCAAGTGCCGCATCGAGCAGGAAGCCGAGTTGGGTATCAAGGTGCACATCGTTTCGGGCAAGTCCACGCTGGTGATTCGCGCGGACGGCAAGGAGATCTATCGCAAGGATTTCATCTGCGGACCGGGTGAGGGCGAGTGGAAGGAGGCTGTCTATAAGAAGGAATGGGACGTGTACCAGAACATCTTCGACAAGGTCTACACCGCCAAGATTCCCGCCGGGACCCGCGAAATCGTCGTTGAGAACGCCGAGGGCGACTGGATGATCTTTTCCGAGATCCGGATCAAGCCGTTTCCCGGCGCTCCCGGGGGTGAGGCGGTGCTCAACCCCACTTCAGTGGGTTGGGGAACCAAGCAGGGGACTTTCACGATCCTGAGCGATGGCACACTGGAATCCCCCGATCCAAAGCCGCGCTACGACCGGCGGAATCTCAGGGACGACACCCTCCAGCCGTTCGTGGATATTGCGGCCAAAGGCGTGGGGGTCCATGTGGGCGAGTGGGGCTCCTACAACCACACGCCTCATGACGTGACGCTGCGCTGGATGGAGGACTGCCTCAAGAACTGGCAGGAGGCCGGGTTCGGCTGGGCGTTGTGGAACTTTCGCGGGTCGTTCGGCATCCTTGACAGTGGCCGGAAAGACACCGACTACGAAGAATTCCGGGGACACCAGCTCGACAGGAAGATGCTGGACCTCCTCCAAGCGTATTGAGATCAAGGGCTTGCGAATTAAGATCGGCAATAGGAGGGTATGCGGCGGCTAACCCGGCGTGAGTTCATCGGTAACGCGGCGACGATTGCTGCGGGGGCGGCGTTGTCACCCGCGGGGGCTTTTGGTCAACTGGGGGCAACCATGAGGAAGCGGCCGAATCTGGTTTTCGTGTTTGCCGACGAGATGCGCCAGCAGGCCATGGGATTCCTGGGGCAGGATCCGGTCATCACCCCCCACCTCGACCGGTTTGCCGCCGAAGGCCGCGTGCTGGTGAACGCCGTAAGCAACTACCCAATCTGCAGCCCGTACCGGGCGATGCTCATGACCGGTAAGTATCCTTTCGCCAACGGCGTCATAGAAAACTGCACCCCGACGAGCTACAAGCATGGGGTGGAACTCAGGGAGGACGACCGTTGTCTCCCCGACGTGCTACGGGGTGCGGGGTACAGTTGCGGGTACATCGGGAAATGGCACCTGGAGAGCGCACGCGAACCAAATATTCCCAGTGATGGGCCGCAGTGGTGGGACTGCTACATCCCGAAACATCGCCGCCATGGATTCAATTTCTGGCATGCCTACAATTGCTTTGACGATCATTTCAACCCTCACTACTGGACCACCGACGCGGGCCTCAACGACAAGCTGGAGGTCGAGCAGTGGTCTCCTCGACACGAGACGGACGTGGCCATCAGGTACCTTCGCAACGATGGCGGGAAATACCGCGACCCTGACCAGCCATTCGCGCTGTTCGTGTCACATAACCCTCCCCATATGCCGTTCCATATGGTCCCTGAAAGATACGTGAAGAGGTACAAGGAAAAGACGGCCGGGGATCTCCTGACCAGGCCCAATGCCGATCCCGCTGTCGGGGGAAAGCACGTCAAGAACTACTTCGCCATGGTCACGGGAGTGGATGACCAGTTCGGGCGGATCCTGAAGTGTCTGGAAGAGGAGGGGTTGGAGCGGAACACCATCATGGTCTTTGCGTCGGATCATGGCGAGATGATGGGCAGTCATGGATTGATGCACAAGAACAACTGGTACGATGAATCGCTTCTCGTCCCCTTTATCATTCGCTGGCCGGGCAGGATCAGGCCCGGGCGGGACAATCTGCTCGTGAGCGTTCCCGATCTGATGCCCACGTTGCTGGGGCTCATGGGCCTGGATGACCGGGTTCCGGCGGATGTGGAGGGCACCGACCTGTCCTCACATTTCCTGGGAAGAGGGGGAACGAGACCGCGCTCGGCGCTGTACTACAAGATTCCGGTGGAGCACCTGCACTTGGGCAGGAGAGGCTTGCGCACGGATCGACACACGTTCGTGGTGACCCGCCGTAGAGGCCGGGCCGGCAAAGGGACCAAGACGGAACTTCTGCTCTACGACAACCGGCGGGATCCTTACCAGCTTGAGAACGTCGCCGGGAAGGAGCCGAAACTGGTCAGGGGGCTCACCAAAGAGTTGAATCGCTGGCTCAAGAAAACGAATGATCCATGGGGAAAGACATAAGGAGGTGAACATTGTCCAGACTTAAAAAAGGCGTTTGGCTGCACAATCTCCAGCAATTTAAGGGTCCCGCTCAAGTTCGAGATTTCGTCCGCCGGTACAGCGACGAAGGCTTTAACCTGTTGATCCCCTGCGTCAAAAACCCCGATGGGCTTCTGGATTATCACAGTCGTATCGGTAACGTCCGGCCGGTTTATAAGCATTGGGATCCTCTGGACGTGCTGGCCAACGAGGCCCGTAAACAGAGGATCAAAGTTCACGCCTGGTACTGCAACGCCCAGGAAGGGCCTAAATCAAAGCTCATTCAGCGTTATCCCAACGTAGCGGCGCGGAATAGGGCAGGCAAGAAGGTTGGCCCTGGACAGTACTACTTTGTTTGCATCGCTCGTCCGGAAGTCAGGCGGTACGAAGCAGCGATCATGAAAGAAGTGATCGATCACTATGACATTGCCGGCGTGCATTTCGATTACATCCGCGTCGGTGATGGCACATGTTATTGCTCCTACTGCAAAAAACAGCTCAAGCGCTTGGAAGGTATCACCCCAGACAAGCTGCGTTTCTGGGCCAGGGTGCATGAAAAATGGTTCAAGTGGCGTTGCGACAATGTCACCAAATTGGTTCGTGATGTCTCCCGCTATGCCCGCAGGAAGAAAAAAGAAGTTTCAGCCGCGGTGTACGCCGGTGTTCCCGATAGTGTCATGGTCCAAGGCCAGGACTTCGCCGCCTGGAGTCATGAGGGCCTGCTGGATTTCGTGATGCCCATGAACTACTGGAACAGCCCCTGGCTTATGGAGCGCCACCTCAAGAACCACCTTGCGCAAAACAAGGGCGGCAAAGCTGAGCTCTGGCAAGGCTTGGGTCGTTTCTGCATGGACAACCGGGCGCAATTCGTTGAACAGCTCAAGATGGTACGGCGTCATAAGGTGAAGGGTGTGGTGATCTTCGAGCACAACTCGCTCAAGAAAAAAGACTTCAAGATCTTGGCGCGGTATTAACCCTGTCCGGTTGGTGACGATAAGCTAGATCAGATCGACCAACTCTTCCTGTTTCGCGTACTCGACAAAGCCTGCCTTTTGATTGCGGCCTTGCGGACATGGCTCCCTCCGGCATTAAGCCATAGTACCTGAGGGCAGCAAACTCTCTGTGCGGTGAGCGCAGAGGGGCCTGTTGACAAGCAGCAGCGCGTGTTACATAATGTCGGTAGATATGAATAAGTACAGACGTTCCGTATCTAGCCGCGAGAGGGTACAGAACCGGCTTGAGGACAGGGTGCTCTACCTCGCGCGCACCGTGGGTGTTCTGCGCGCCCGGGATATCAGCGCCCATGGTGTCTACCGCACGGCTCTGACCCGCCTGTGCCAGCGCGGCAGTCTGAAGCGTGCGGCCAGGGGTCTGTACATGCGCCCGGGCGCGGACGTAACTGAGCATCATGCTCTGGCGGAGGTCTGCAAGCGGGTGCCCCACGGTATCGTCTGCCTGCTGTCCGCCCTGCGCTTCCATGAGCTCACGACCCAGTCGCCGTCCGAAGTCTGGCTGGCCATAGACGTAAAGGCGCGCAAGCCCCGGATTGGGAATCCGGCCCTACGCATAGTCCGCTTCTCGGGAAGGGCCCTTGAGTATGGGGTGGAGGAACGCCGGATAGAGGGCGTCCCGGTGCGGGTGACCTCGCCCGCGAAGACCGTCGCGGACTGCTTCAAATACCGAAACAAGATCGGCCTCGATGTCGCCATGGAGGCCCTCAAGGACTACCGGCGCACCCGCAAGTCTGCCTCTGATCTCTGGAAAGCCGCCGAGGTCTGCCGTGTCGCCAACGTCATGCGCCCGTACCTGGAAATGCTCTTATCGTGACCAGGGGGCGAAGCCCTGAGGGTTGACAGTACATTCGCTAAATACTAGACTTATCCTAGGCAGGAAATATGGCTATTTTAGGAAACTCGTTGATCAAGGGCCGGGACCTCGAGGCCGTGTTCCTCAAGGAGTTGCCCGGCTTACTCCCAAAGCTGAGGATTTCAAACGTCCGCCGGCAAGTAGCCCGAGGTGTCGCAAGACCCGACGTTGAGGTTGACGTAACAACGCCTGCGGGAAGGAAACGGCGGCTGGTGGTTGAAGTCAAAGCGGCCCTGGCTCCGGGGAGGGTGCGGGAGGCCCTGCGGCAACTCAAGTCATCCTCGGGCGGCAAGTCCAACGGCTATCCGATACTGGCCTCGACGTTTCTCTCCCCCCGGGTCCGCGAAATCTGTCGCGAGGAAGGCGTTGGATATCTTGATCTGGCAGGGAACTGTCTTATCCAGCTTGATGACCTCTATATCGAGAAAGCGGTAGACAAGAACCCGTTTCCGGCCCGGGGTCGGCCGGGCTCCATCTTCACGCCGGTTTCCAGTCGTTTGCTCCGGGCCTTGCTTGAGGAGCCGAAGCGGGGCTGGAAGCCTGCGGATCTATCGGCGGCAGCGCAGGTAAGCCGAGGCTTCACCTCCAAGGTGGCCCGCCGGCTCGTGAGGGAAGGTTACCTGCGCAAAGAAGGCCGTCTGCTCAGGCTTGCCGAACCCGGCAAGCTTCTTGACGACTGGCGGGATCAGTACGATCCGAGCAGGAACGAGCGGTTTTCGTATTACTCCTTCGAGCGTGACCCGGTACGTCTCATGAAGCAGATCGCGCGACAGGCCCGTGAGAAATCACTCGGCTATGCGATCACGTCTTTCTCCGCCGCGAGCCTGGTGGCTCCCTTCGTCCGTGGTGTGGGAACGGTTCAGTGGTACGTACCGGACAGGCAGGCCGTTGAGGTGTGGGTCAAGGTGCTCGATTTGCGCCCGGTGGAGGCGGGCCCGAATGCGGCTGTAGTGTTGCCCTACGATGCAGGCGTCTTCTATCGGACTCAGAAGGTTGACGGCATCCGCCTCGTTGGTAACATCCAGTTGTACCTGGACCTGTATTCCGATCCCGCGAGGGGCAGGGAACAGGCCGACTTCCTGAGGAAGGAAAAGGTAAAGTTCTAGCAATGCCAATCGATCGAACCACTGGATCATACGACTCCAAAATCACTGAAGCTTCGAAGTCCGTCTTGTTCGAGATCCTCACTGCTCTCCGATCTCACGAGGATGCGATCGTCCTGGTTGGGGGCTGGGTTCCCTACTTCC
This sequence comes from uncultured bacterium, assembly GCA_964587525.1. Lineage (GTDB taxonomy): Bacteria > Oederibacteriota > CAKKQC01 > CAKKQC01 > CAKKQC01 > CAZPLZ01. The sequence continues at coordinate 8,053 of CAZPLZ010000016.1, forward strand.
TGTTGGAGGAATACCGTGGGGCAGGAAGTTCTTTCACTCATGTGGGGTCGATCGACATAGACCTAGCTGTTGATGAGACCAAGATCACAGGCAATGAATACGCCACCATAGTGGAATTGCTTAAGGGTCGCGGCTTCGAACTTTCGTTGGATGCGAAAGGTAACCCGATACCGAATAGGTTCGAGAAGGCTGTTGCGGTTGCCGGCCGTCGTGAGGGCGAGAAGATTGCGATCGACTTCTTGACCGGAATGGCGGATCCAAGAATCGGGAAGCACCGGCATCGTCCGGTCCAGGACGAGCTCTTCGCTCGGAAAACGCGGGGATGCGAGGCGGCCTTCCGGCATCAACTGGTGCTTGAGCTGACCGGCAAGCTGCCGAACGGCAGCACTGTGAAGATACCTGTAAGAATGGCCGATATCGTGGGGTGTCTAGCGATGAAAGGTATTGTCCTTGGGGAACGGTACAAGGAGAAGGATGCATATGACACCTTCGCATTGGTGGCGCACTGTGAAGGTGGTGCTCGGTGGATCGCTGATGCTCTTCGCCCTTGTTTGAATGATCCTTTGGTAAAGGAAGGCGTTTCAAAGATCATCGATGCCTTTCGGAGTCGTGATGCGAACGGCCCGGCCTGGGTTGCTGACTTCCTTCGCCCTGCATCCGATGAGGAAAGGGAGCGCATAATAACCGATGCTTTCATGACCGTACACGAACTGGATTTGCTTCTTTTCAATCCTTCCCCTGGTGCGCAGTCGCCAGGGAAGGTGACTTCCCGTGATGTATCGGACTGGTTCCGCAAACACCAGACTGCTGCGTTTGCGAAATTCAACGAGATGGGTTTGGCCGGGTTCGTGGAAGTGAGTTTTCTTCTACCCGGCAGCCAATACGGTTGGTCGCAGAAGGACCTGCTCGATGTCGCCCGTGGGTCGGAGATAGATACCTTTGGCATGCCTATCGGCAGGATCGGTTCCGGTGAAGAGGCCCCATTCCCGCAGGTTGACGGTATCGCGGCGGAGCTTGTCCGGAAAGAGAAGGAGATCTACCAGTACTGGGCTCTCCGAAGGACGGGGAATTTCTATCTGCTCGAATCCTTCTTCAAGAAGCTGGACGGCGATGGACAGATGTCATTCAATACACGACTTCACCGGATTGTCGAGGCGTTTCTCTACATCTCCCGGCTCTACAAGCGGTTAGGGGTTCGTGAGACTGATATCGTGCAGGTGACGTTCCGGCATGGAGGCCTAAAGGGTCGGTTGCTGACGGCTGTTGGGAACCGCATAGTGCATGGCCACTACACTGCGACCGAGCCGGAAGTCGAAACCACTGCAACTGTAGCGCTTGGAAAGATAGATGCGGACCTTGAAGATCTTGTCAAGGAAGTGGGGAAGCAGCTCTTCGTGCTTTTCGGCTTTGCCGAGTTCGGAGATAGTGTCTATGCTGGAATCGTCAGGAGTTTCATTGAAGGAAGCACTTGAGATTTCACTCGCGGCAGGGGCGGTATCTGAAGGCCTGAAGTAGTGACCGCGGATTCTTACAGAAAGTGTAACCATCTGCGGTCAAAATAGCAGTGTTATTCAGTCTTTGCCTTCTTGCCGAGCGTCTGATGGGCTTTCCGAAAACGGCAACGACGGTTCCGTCTCGCTCCTGACCTTGAACCCCAGGGACTTGTAGGTCTTCATCCGCCGGGCGAACATGGCCTTCAGGACCGGAACCTGCGGGTCCACAACAACGGCGCTGTGTCCGTTCTTTCTTCGACATTCCGTCGGCGGTCTATAATCAAAGCGCATATGCTCCCACGGACACGGTCCATTTACCGGTGTTGTCTTTGACTGGGCGTAACTGAGCCCGGTGCGCAGCACGTGGGGCGTCCCGTGAAAGATCCGGTCAAGTGCCGCAGTTGTGACTACAAAAACGAGGTCTCCGGCCTCCTGTCAGCCAATGGTGATCTGCCGTGCGCGGCCTGCGGCGAGTACCTCTTCCGGATCTCGCCCACCCAGATTCTCATGCTCGACCGCTGCCCGCTGTCCTGGTACAGAAAATATGTCTTGGGCGAGGACGGCCCTCCGCCGTCCTTTCCGATGGAGCGCGGGAGAAGGTTCCATGCCGATGTCGCCAATTTGTTAAATGATGCGCAATCTCCGCTGAGTTTTCCTGCTGCGCGCAAATACGTGGACCAGCTTCCCAAGCCCGTCCACGCCTCCGAGGAAAAGCGCCGGCATCCCTCTCGGTACGGGGTCATCGAAGCCATCATTGACGTCATCGATCAGCATGGAACCATCCGCGAGATCAAGACGGGACGGGCTCCGGAGTCGGCCCCGTACCCCGACCATGTCTTTCAGGTTTCCCTGTATGCGGCCACGGAAATATGGAAAAACAAGGCTTCCCGCGACGCGTTCTGGAGCATCGACTATGTGAGTTACGACAGCGGGCACTGCCGCTCTTTTGCCGGGTCACTCAAACCTGCGCAGGTCGAAGAGATCGAGCTCACCGTCGAGAACGCGTTCCGGACGACCCGCAAGTATATGGCGCTGTCCAAGAACGAGGCCTTGGGGCTGCTGTCCGGGTGCACCCGCTGTGACTGGTGCCGGCACTTGTAAACGCCATGGCCGGGGAGATGGACAAATATTTCTCGGACGCTGGCTTCCTGGCCCAGGTCTTCGATGAATTCGAATTCCGGCCCGAGCAGCTCACCATGGCCAATGCGGTCTATGACTCCCTCGCGTCCGGCCAGCGGGTGATCGTTGAGGCTGGCACCGGGGTCGGCAAATCGCTGGCCTATCTCATCCCTGCCGCGCTCTGGTCGATTGAAACCGGCCGGCAGGTGGTCATCTCCACCCACACCCGGGCGTTGCAGTCCCAGTTGGTCGAAAAGGACTTGCCCCTGGTGGAGAAGTGCCTAAAGCAAGCTGGAATTTCCTCATTATCTTATGCGTCCCTCATGGGCCAGGAAAACTATCTCTGCCTTCAACGATACCAGGCGACGTTTGAGGAGCCTGCGGGTCTCTTTGATGAAGGTGAAGAGCCATCGAAGACGGACAGCATCTATAAACGCGCCCTGAATCTGGAAACCGGGTTGCGCAGAAAGGTCGCTCCACGGATTGGCGAGGACATTTGGGAGCGCATCCGGGTCAATCCGGATATCTGCCGTCGTTTTCATGAATTCAGGAAATTAGATGAGCCATGCGCCTATCGCTGGGATCTGGTCCGGGCGGGAAAGGCCCACCTGCTGGTTATTAATCACTGGCTGCTCATGTATTGGCCCATCCCGGCTGACAAACCTGAATCCAAGGAATCTTCCAAGGCGCGGCCCTTTGGTGCGGCCATTATTGATGAGGCGCACACGTTGGCGTCGGTGGCCGGCGATTGTCTGGGAATCGAGCTGACGGAACGAGTCTTTATCGAATATCTCCGGCAGCTTTCAACTGGAAAACGTCGCGGCGGCTTTTTGCAGCGCCGGACCGAGGCAGCGGCCAAACTCTGGAAGCCGCGTGTGATGAGCGTCATCGGAAAAGCGCAGGAGCAAGCCCAGAGTATGTTTGCGGAACTTCGGGACTGGGCCAAACAATCGGATCAGTATGAAGAGGAAACCGGGGTGCGCGAACGCCGTATTACTGAAGTGATGACGCTCAAGAACAACGTGGTCCCGGTATTTCTTGAACTGGCCGGCCTGCTTGAGGAAGTCGAGTCCTGGGCCATGACGTATGAACAGGGTCAGGAGGCCGTTGGACTCGCCACCAAAGCCAAGTTGCTATGTACCCAGCTTCAACAGATCTTGAAATGTGAGAACAAAGAAACCGTGTATTCAGTGGGTATCGATCCCAAGGAGACCCTTCGTCTCGTGGCCAGGCCGCTGGATGTGTCCGAGGCGTTACGCGAGAGATATTGGGACCGGCCATTTCCTTTCGCCATGTGCTCAGCCTCACTCGCAACAAAAGATTCGTGCGAATATTTCAGGCGTTCCGTCGGCATTGAGGGTGCCAATGAATTGATCCTGGGGAGTCCGTTTCGCTGGGAAGAGCAGGCCGCCTGCTACATTGCTGGGGATCTTCCTGATCCAAAAAACTCAGATGAGTGGGAACAAGGCGTATTAGAACGCTCGTTGGAGTTGATTGGAAAAATTGATGGTGGCGTCTTGATGCTCTTCACGTCATGGGCCATGCTGCAAAGAGCCGACGAATTCTTCCAGGAGCACCTCGATAAGTCGCGCGAGTTGTTGGTTCAGGGAGAAGCTGACTCCTATGAATTGCTTGGGCGGTTCAGAGAATGTGAATCCAGCGTCCTGCTGGGAACGGCCACATTTTGGCAAGGAGTGGACGTGCCCGGAAAGGCTCTCGAATGTGTGATCATCACCCGGCTTCCGTTCCCATTCCCTTTTTCAGCATACGAAAAGGCGCGAGAAGAGTGGCTCATCAGTAAGGGATTGGTGCCCTTCAGAGATGAATCCCTTCCCCGTGCCATTTTGCGTATGAAACAAGCGGTGGGAAGGCTGATTCGGAAGAAGACGGATAAAGGGTTGATTGCGTTCATGGATCCAAGGATTCGCACCAGGCCATACGGCAGTCTCTTCCGGAAGGCGATGCCTCCTCTTAAATTTCTTCCGCGGATAGAGGATGTGAGTGAGTTTATACGGGGTACAGCAATCAAGTCCGTTCTTTAGATGAGATCGACCAGCTCCTCCTGTTTCGCGTACTCGACAAAGCCCGCCTTGCGATACATGGGCAGCGCCTTGGGATGGTCCAGCGTGCACGTGTGCAGCCACAACCGCTGCGGACGTTTCTCCTTCCAGACGTACCCGATGGCCCAATCGAGGAAGTATGGTCCCAATTTTCGTCCAATGTATTCAGGAAAGATTCCGAACATGGAAATTTCGACCTCAGGGGCTTTTCGACCGTCCAGCTCCACGAATCCGGCTAATTTTCCGTTTACGTGGAGAACATGAACCTCCACCGCCGGATCGTGGATGATCTGGGCCAGCTCTTCATCAGTCATGAGTGTCCTCGCTGTCCAGGTATAGTTGCTGCCCACGGTCTCGTAGAGAAAACGGTAGAAGGAAATATCTGGCTTGGGTTTCCGGATGATCGCAAGGCCCTCCGCTGGGGGCGCCAGCGTTCCGGTCTGCGGGGGAGCGGCGACCATCTCCACGTACGTTTGGATTGTTTTGATCTTTCCCTTTGATTGCGGCCTTGCGGACATAGCTCCCTCCTTTATTAAGCCATAGTACCTGTGGGGAGTTCTCGCGGAGGAAGCGGCGGTGGTCATCGCAAGATCTCGGCCTACAAGGCGGCCTTGCAGTCGCTTCCCCATTCGTTATTCCGTCCCCTGGCATGTCACGATGCTCGTTCGGCCTCTCTTCGTCGGGGTTGACGGAGAGCAGGTTGTAGGATAGAATATTCACTAGATATGTGTATATGGAGAGGATATTATCCATGACCAAGCGACGTGTAAACGCTTTCGACCAGGCGGCGGCTGTGTTCCGCCGCCACGGCGGCCTGCTCCGGACGACGGCCGCCATAGGCTATGGGATACATCCCCGTACCCTATACGGGATGCGTGACGGGAAAGCGGTGGAAAGGCTCTCACGGGGCGTCTACCGGCTGGCCGGCCTGCCGGCGCTGGGCAACCCCGATCTGGTTCCCGTCGCAGTGAAGGTTCCACACGGAGTAGTCTGCCTTATTTCGGCTCTGGCCTTCCACGAGATCACGACGCAGATCCCTCGCGAGGTCCACATCGCCATTCCGCGTGACTCGAAGTGCCCGCGCGTTGAATATCCCCCAACCGGGGCGTACCGCTTTTCCGGCAAGGCCTACACGGAAGGAATCGAGACACGCCAGCTCGACGGTGTCGCCGTGAAGATCTACAGCCCCGAGAAGACCCTGGCGGATTGTTTCAAGTACCGCAACAAGATTGGCATGGACACCGCCATCGAGGCCGTTCGGCTCTACCGGGAACGCAAGCCGGTGAAGGTCGGCGAGATTATGCGCTTCGCCAGGATCTGCCGGATCGCCAGGGTGATGCAGCCATACCTGGAGTCGCTCCTGTGACCAAGCGGCTGGTCACGAACGTCGCGGCATCGGTCTACGACCGGCTGAAGAACAAGGCCAGGGAGACGAACCGCCGGTTCGACGAGTGGCTTCGTTACTTCGCCATGGAACGTTTCCTAGGAAGGCCGGTGCGGGCGGCCAGCAGGAGCTTCGAGAGGATCGCGGCTACGTTCCAGGCGTCGTCGCCGCCCCGGTGGTGGGTGCCTTCGAGGTCCAGACCCAGGTGCTTTAGGGCCCGCGACAGTCCGATTTCCCGGGAGAGGCTACAGGTGACGGCGAAGAGGCTCTTGACGTTGAGATGGCCTTTCCCGAAGGGGTAGAGGACGCCCCGCTCGTGGCATTGCCGGTCAAACATCTGGCGGTCATAGTCGCCATAGCTGGCCCATAGCCGCTGGTCTGATCCGAACTTCTCCTTGAGTAGATTGCACGCTTCAGTGAAAGACATGCCCTGGTCCACCTGGGCTTGGGTCAGAGTCGTAAGCTTTGTGCAGTACCCGCTCACCCGGGAACGCTCCGGCCGGACGATGATGCTCTCCCGGCCCTTGCGTTCCCCCGTGGCCACGTCGAGCAGGCACGTCCCGATCTCGATGATCTCGTTGTCCTCGCCCGCGGGAGGCGGTCCCTCCCAGCACGTCGATTCCACGTCAACGACGAGAATAGAATCCAGTTTTCTCTTTCCCATGACTGTCTCCCCTACGGCATATATATGCCATTATGCTACGGTACCGATGGAAGTGAAATCATCATGAACATGAAACGGACCATGATCCTGTTGCCGGCGGACACCCACAAGCGACTTCGACACCTTGCGGCGGAACGGGAGACATCGCTTGGACAGATCGTGCGCGAGGCGGTCGAGGGATTGATGCGTGAGGATAGGGAGGACATCACCAGGGCTGAGGCAGTGCTGAAGTCCTTCAAACCCGGTTCAGGCACGTCCTATGAGTCCTATCGGTCCCGCCGTCTTCGCGGTTCGGCTGGAGCCAAGTGAAATGTGTCCTGGAATTGTCCCCCACTCCTTGGTTCGGAAGTAGTTTGCGCATTCCATCTCTTGCGCGGTGGGTGATTCCTGCCGTGCTTCTGGTGCTCACCGGCGGCGCGGCTGGCGAGGGGAATCCTGTTCCTGCAAATTCCCAGGTTTCTTCCGGGCTCGTCCTGAAGCCAGGCGAGTTCTACTTCCGGGTTGACGGCACCCAGCGGTTCCTCCTTGGCCGCAATCCGACCGGATGGCAGGTTTCGCAGTTTGCGCCCCTCTTCCGCTGGGCGTCCCAGGCGGGGGAGAGGATTGCCCGGATCCATCTCATGAACGGCATGGCGGCTTCTGCACCGGCGGGACAGGTGGATGAGGAATGGGCGAAGCGATGGGACCAGGTGCTGGATATGGCGGCCAAGGAGGGCATCCATGTGCTGCCCGTCTTTGCGGCTTGGGCCAACTGGAGCATCAAGGGAGCCAACGAGTGGCAGCACTGGGGCGTGAACCCATACAACGAAAAGCTCGGTGGGCCCGCGAAACTGCCGGTGGAGCTCTTTCAGGACACCGCCTGCCGCAAGCTCTTTTTGGGGTGGCTTGAGCAAATGGTGCGCAGGTGGCAGGGCCGCTGGAACATTGCCGGATGGGAAATCTTCTCTGAGCTGGACTTGGTCAGCGATTCAAAGGAGGCGGCCGCCGTCGAATTCGTTGAAGCCGCTGCCGCGGTCATTCGCGCCGCGGACCCTCGCCAGAGACCCGTTACCGCATCATTGGCCGGAATCATCGAGTGGCCGGCCGTGTTTTCGAGCGACGCCGTGGACATCGTCCAGATTCATCCCTACTCCCGGCCTCACTACGACGGAAACCTTTGCGACATGATCATCGAGACCGTGCGCGAACGGTTGAGGAGATACGGCAAGCCGGTGATGATCGGCGAGTCCGGGGTCTTTCTGGATGCCAACGAAGCGGCAACCGCTCTGAGGGCGGAGATCGGGGCCCGGCAGGCGGTGTGGGCTGCGGCCGTTTCGGGGGCGCTCATCGGCCGCATGTTTTGGTGGGAGGACGGCTACGACCAGTACGTCAAGCTCGATCTCCGGACGACGTACAAGGATGTTTCTTCCCCGGTCGCCCGATTCGTAGACGGCGTTGACTGTGGCGGGTTCGTTCCAATAAAGGTTCTTGACGCCAAGGAGTTACGTGGCGCCGCGGTTGGCAACAGCGAGGTCTTGCTCGGCTGGTTCCGTGATCTTCGCTGCGGTTATCCGGGGTGGCCTCTGCGTGAGATGACCGGAAAGAGCGTGTCGCTCGAAGTTGCGGGTGATGCGAAACGTTGGAAGGTTGTCTTCTACGATACGGCGACAGGCGAAACTATCGGAAAGCGATTTGTTTGCGCCAAAGTGGGAAAGGTTACGGTACCGTTGCCGTCTTTCCACGGCTCTATCGCCTTTCGCATGTCGTCTCGCTAGCTCGCGCCTGACACCGTGGATCCGTCTGAGAAAACGGAAGTTATAAATCATAAACGTCCTCTTTTCCTATTCTGGGGAGAGCCAGAGCAGGACCGGCATTCCGCCGAGCTTGAGCTTGAGAGAGTCGCCGGATTTGGAAGCTCGCACCGGCGAGGCCGGCCCGTCATCGAGGGGAATCCGCTCCGCGCGGACCACCTTTCCGTCGGGGCGAGGGATTCGCATGGTCTTGTCCCGCTTCGCGGTGGGCGCCCAGGCGACCCAGACGAGATCGCGCGGATCGTCACCGCGCTGGAACTCGTAGACGTAGGCGTCCTCAAAGTCTTCTTTCACCGCCCGGACGAAACGGTAGTCTCCTAGAGTTCGGTACAGGTACGCGAGCGCGTGAAAACTCGGCTTGGGCTCGTAGTTGCGCGTGATGCCCGAGCAGGCGAACAGCGTTCCCTCATCGCTGTCGTTGAAGAAGAAGATGTAGGCGCGGTCCACGCCCATCCGGGCGAAAATCATGAAGGCACGCACCAGGTACCGGGCCTGGTCCTCGTCGCTGACGTCCTTGAACTTGGCCCATTCCCCGTCCGCCGGCGGCTCCTTCGTGCAGGCATCCCAGCCGAACTCGGTGATCCAGACCGGCTTGCCCGGCGCGTGCTCGTCACGCCAGGCGAGCAGGTCCCTCACCTCGCGCAGGAACGTGATCGACGGGTCCTCCGGATGGACGCGCCGCCATACCGGCCACACCTCGGCGAAGGCGTAGACGTGGATGTTGAGCGCGTCGTAGAGATCCTCAAGCCCCTGAATGCATCCCAGATTTTTCTTGTAGTCGTCGCTCTGGTCCGTGGACATGTTGCAGGGCAGGATGGTGATGGCCGGGTCGCCCTTCCGCAGGCCCCGCGCCACGTTCTCGAAGAGGCGGCGGTAGGCCTCGTCATTGTAGTTGCCGGGTTCGTTGCCGACTTCGACCGCCGAGACCAGGCCGTTGCCGTGGGTGGGACCGAAGAACCTGGCGAACTTTTCGCCGTATCGCCTGGCGTCGCGCGGGAGGTCCACCCACGAGTCGGGCTTGGTCGATTTGAACATCACGCTGACATTGGTCTCGAATCCCCCTCGCTTCCAGGAACCGTAAACTTCTTTCCAGTTGACGCGGTTGCGGGCGAACGGAAAGTCGAGCTTGTAGTCGGTCTGCTCCCCCACGTCCCAGTCGAACCCGTGATAGTCGCGGGCCAGCCGGCAGATCTTGGAGTAGAGCTCGGGCCGGAATTGAATCGTGTGGCCGCAGATCCCCATGAAATCGCGCAGGATCGGCCGGGGGAGCGCGTCCGCGCTCCCCGCCGTCGCGCAGCCGGGCAGTGCGGCCGCGCAGGCCGCCGCCAGCGCCAGGCCTTTCGTTCTTGATCTCGCCATGCTTTCGTACCTGCGGGCAATTCTACATCCGTTCCCCGTGCCGTTGAAGGGTTGCGGGGCGGTCCCGTTGTGCTTAACATGCAGACGCATGGTCGAAGAACACGAAGAGACGGCGGGGTGAGGGCGGCACTGTGCTTCTTGTTGCTCGGTGCGGTGGCGGCCACACCGTCCGCGGCGATGGCCGGAGATATCTGGCGCGTGGTTCGTCCACCGATCTCTGATCGCATCCTGAAGAACCCCAACTCCGGGTTGGCCTTCATGACCGGGCTCGTACCGGCTTCCGAGATCCCGGAGTGGATCCTCAGGACGTGTTCGATCGTCTATTTCCGGGTGGACTGGGCCGATGTCGTGGATGATCGGGGGCGGGCGAGATTCAAAGAGCTCGACCGCAAGGTGTTCTCGACGTACCGCAAGCATGGGCTTAAGCTCGCGTTCAGGCTCATGGCGGCCAACATGCATTCGAACAAGGAGTATGTCACTCCGAAGGTGATCCTCGACCGGGGGATTCCGACGGTGATCCACACGTCGGTCCGCGGAAAGAAGCAGGTCGATCCGGTTTTCTGGGACGAGAAGTTCCTGGAGGAGTACAACGGGCTGACCCGGGAGCTGGGCAGGTTCCTCGACGGCCAGCCCTGGGTGGGCCAGGTGGATCTCGGCGGCATGGGGGAGTGGGGGGAGATGCACCTCTCCCGCTGGACCGGGCGCGAGCTCGCGGCCAACGGGTTCACCCACGAGAAGTACCTGCGCGCCGTGGTCGCGATGATGGACGAGATGGACCGGTCCCTGCCCCGGGTGGTGAAGGCGTTTTGCGTCGCCCCCATCCTCATGCCCGATCCCGGGCCGGTGTTCGCCCAGCTCGTGGATCGGGCGACCAGGCGCGGCTGGTGGCTGCGCAGCGACGGCTGTTCGACCGATGGCCCGCCGCCGTACGTGAAGCCGTACGCGGAGAAGCTCTGGACGCGGGTGGGGATCATCTGCGAGCCGTCGGGGGGTATCAACCGCGGCTACCACGGGGGGAAGGCGTCGGTGGCCGAGTACTTCAAAGCCAACCTCAAGTGGCGTCCGAGCGTGCTGAATCTCATGGGGATGTGGGACCTGGCGAAGCTTTCCCCGAAGGAAAAGAAGGTATGCGCGGACGCGGCGCGGAAGGCCGGCTACCGGCTGACGGTGGATGAAGTCGTTCTTCCGAAGGTTATCTCCAGGCCGGAGTCGGGAAAGGGGTCGTGCTGGCTGCCGGGAAGGATCACCTTCAGTCAGCGCGGGGTGGCGCCTTACTACGGATCTGCCGTGGTCGTGCTCAAGTTGATCGTTTCGGGCAAGGTGCTGGCGCGACGTACGATCATGCCCGAGCCGCCGTTCTCGCAATTGCTCCCGGGCAAGACCCACAAGCAGGACTTCCTGCTGGAGATACCAGCCGGTTTTCAGGGGCGCGAGATCGCGGTGATGGCCGCGGTCGAAGATATCGCCGCCGGGCCACTCGAGCTTGGCAACGAGGGCCAGGATGCCGAAGGCTGGCTCCCGCTGGGGTCGCTCAAGGTGTCGGCCGGCCGGAAGGGCGCAGGACGCGTGTTCGAGCTGGGCCGTGACAAGTTATGGACCGACCAGGGCGTGAAGGCGGTCGGCACCGCGGAAGGGGTGAGACTGACGGGAGTTTCCCAGTCCGGATGGAACTACGGCGGACGCTCGGGCGGGATCAAGGCGAGGCCCGGCCGCATCTACATCATGAAGATCAGGATGCGCGCTCGGAAGGCGAAGAAGAATCCGGGGAGCGTCTACTTCAAGTTCGGCGTGGAGGAAAAACGTGAGAAGTGGGCGGGGAACATCAACACCCCCAAGTACGATTTCTCCGCTCCGTGGACCTGGCAGGAGCTTTCCGCTATCTACCGCCCGAAGGGCCAGGACGTCGAGTTCAGGGTGGCGATAGAGAAGGGAACCACGGCTCCCTCCGGGATCGACGCCGAGATCGGCGAGTGGACGGTAACGGCGATCCCGGTGCCATGAGCCGGGTCAAGGGTGGTCGGTTCGTTTCCGTGGATGTGCTTCGTGGCGCGGTGGTCACGGTCATGATCTTCGTCCGAACCCCGCCTCCCGCTCTTTTTGTTTTGTTGCGAACATTACATGGATAACTGTCGTCGACGGTCACCTCCTTTGGATGTTCTAGCCAGAGAACCTCTATAATGAATGCCTAGATGTGCGATGAGGCGGTTACCGCACTCACAATCATATTGGCTGAAAAGATAACTCGTGAAATGCCAACGACCCCACCTAACGGTAAATTTCTCACTAATTGGTGATCTTTAATTCCTTGGGAATCGTACGTTCGCCCTATGTATCTCGAAATGTTAGTGGAATTGATGCGGAAGAAATTAAGATAGGTGTTTATTTGCCAAGGTTCCGTTGACGATTTATTGCGGAAGGTTTATGGATATATCTTGAAGAATGGGGTGAACATTAGTCCCACGAAGGGCCGCGCGAAGGAAGTTTATGGGGCAATGCTTAAGTTAGAAAACCCGAGAGCTCGGTTCAGCCGTACAGAGAAGAGAGGCCGACTCTATAGCTGCTTGGGCGAACTCCTGTGGTATTTGGCAGGGAGAAATGATCTCAAATTCATCCGCTACTATATAAGTCAATATCGGAGATTTTCTGACGACGGTTGCACTGTCTATGGGGGGTACGGTCCTCGACTATTTGGAATGAATGGGGCCAATCAAGTAAAAAATGTCATTGCAATATTGAAGCGGAGACCAAATTCGCGGCAAGCAGTAATCCAGCTTTTTCGTGCTCGCGACATCCAGAAAAAACGTAATCACGTGCCGTGTACATGCACACTACAGTTCGTTATACGAGGACGACAACTGCACATGATGACGAGCATGAGATCTAACGATGCCTATCTCGGTCTCCCCCATGACATATTTGCGTTTACTATGTTCCAAGAAATTCTGGCGTGTTCTCTTCATGTCAAGTTGGGAGGATATACACATTCAATCGGAAGTCTGCATTTGTACAATCGGAATCATTCAGGTGCTCGCAGATACATTGCAGAAGGTTGGCAGTCGCGGATTGCAATGCCTCCAATGCCCCCAGGTGATCCTTGGTCTTCGATTAAGAAGGTGTTAAAGGCAGAATCTGTTATCCGCAGTGGGAGGGTAGTAAATATGGCTGCACTAAAACTGCCCTCGTATTGGTCAGATCTTGTTCGCATTCTTCAGTGCTATCAATATGCCAAAAGTGCGCAACGTGTCAAATTTGAAAGAACTAGAGCGGGAATGTCTTCAAAGGTGTATTCTTCATGTCTTCCCGAAAACATTACCCGAACGGCGAGAAGTTATTAGCGGTGGCAAGGGTACTGTCGGTTTGAACGGCTCTAGATTAATTCCGCTAGATACGCATCGCGCGTATGAAACGATTCTGGTCCTTCTTAGGCGTCTTGACGGGTTGAAAAATATGAGGTCAAGCATCATTCCATGGAGCTGTCCGGTCCCATCCTTTGGGGATCCCATGACGTCGAAGGTTGCGACGCTTGGCTTAAATCCAAGTAGTCGAGAATTTGTCGATGTGAATGGGAAGGAGCTGAATGGCTCGATTCGACGATTTCATACATTGAGATCTCTCAATCTCACTTGTTGGTCCAAGGCGAATGTAAATCATGCGCGGCTAATCATGGATTCTTGTCAGACGTATTTCTCTAATAATCCATATGACGTATGGTTTAGGCGGTTAGACTATCTCATTGCAGGAACGAGGGCCTCGTATTACGGCAGATCAAAGACGGCTTGCCATTTAGATCTTGTGCCCTTTGCAACAAAATCAAAATGGAGTGAGCTGTCGCTGAGAGAGCGTGGACTACTGCTTGAAATATCAGGCGATGTTCTTGGCAGTTTGGTGCGCGACTCAAAAATACAAATACTAATGCTTAACGGGAATTCGGTGGTACAGCATTTCCAGAAGATAGTCGGAATTAAATTAAAAAAGAGAAGTGTGCCGTCTTGGATGCTGTCGAGGAAATCTGGTGTTGGAGTGCGAGGCTACGCATACAGCGGGGAGATAAAAAAGATTTCCGGCGTAGGTCTAGGTAGATCTGTTTTGGTTCTTGGTTTCAACCATAATATTCAAAGTAGTTTTGGTGTAACCACTAATGTAAGGAATGCAATACGTCGCTGGATAACTAGTATTTCATCTGATGTACTCTCTTGAGAGCGCGGAACGTTTTGCTGGCCCGTCGGCTCTGTGCTCGCTTAATTTCGTTCAACGCGATGAGGAGCAGCCTTTTAGGTATTCGTAGCGAGGCGCAGCGGAGAACTTTTGTTGAACAGCTAGTAGAAAGTATTCGTAGAATTCAATACATCGCAGTAATACAAAAAAGGAAATTGGGTTCTAAACTGGCCGATCCATCAAGAGATATATTTGATCCTTTGAAGGCTTCAATTATATTTCGGCGAAGGGGATGGCTAGATGAAGCATGTTGGATGGTATTCCTCTCTGTGTATTTTGGGAAACATCGACATGCCGGCTGGCGATATGCTCGTGAGGTCTACAGTGGCCGAGGAAGTGGCGCGAAGTGGACTTGGAAGAGGACAAGTGGCAATCCTGGCGCGTTTAGAAAATGGATTGCACATTATCGTCGGTTTATAACCCGCGTCGGTAGTCCGCACGGATTTGGCAATCATCGCAAGTACGAGACTTTCAATTCTCGCTCCTCCAGGGGTACAGGTGCAGCTATTACATCATATGTTGCTTGGATCGGTTCTCACAGATCCCACAGAAGGTTCTTCGAGCAAACAAAGCGGATTGCTGGTGTTAAGCCAGCCAAGATGTTTGATTACCTATTTCATTCTATGGCCTGTGTGGCATCATTCGGCAGAACTGCCCGGTTCGACTATCTCACTATGCTTGGAAAGCTGGGATTGGTTAGTCTCCAGCCTGGACTTCCATATTTGCATGGTGCAACTGGACCTTACGAGGGTGCAAAGTTACTCTTTGGAAGGAAAAAGTACTTGGGTCAGGATCGAACCAAGTTGGATAATGCCGTGGCCAAGCTTGGCCGGCATCTTGGAGTAGGGATGCAGGTAATGGAAGATGCGTTGTGTAATTGGCAGAAGAGCCCGAGAACGTTTAAGGCTTTTCGCGGATAGACTGGATCAAAGCAATTATGGTGACCAAACGAAGTGTCGTTTCAAGCTGTTTAATTGAGTTCTTCTAAGGCGCCCAATGAATTGAAGTTGACCCACGACAACGCCTGGATGAATGTTTATAAGCCTCGCAAACTTAATGATTTCATTTCTAGTTGTCTTAAGATTTCGAAAGTTTGATTGATGCTCTGGTGGAATTAAGATGTTCGTCGCAAAAGTGTTTGCTTCTCTCTCTCTTCTTGACAGAGATCCATCGACTCCTTCTACAAAAACGCCTCGTTTGTCGTGCAATAGTAGATGGCCCGCCTCATGGAAAAAGGAAAACCATAAATGGTCATTTGAAAGATATCTAAAACTTAACAAAAGGAGTGCGCGAGTTTTCGATAAGAAGCGAGTGGCTCCACTTGCTCGGCATCCACTTGGAGCACGAACGGTTGCCAAAGCTACACCGCATTCAGCGCAGAGATTTGTAAGTATTGGAATAAAGGAATGAGGATGTTTCTTGATGCTCAAAGATCGCGCCTTTGATAGCATTGCTTCAAATCGTTCGGGGTTCCATCTGGCACATTGGACTGAAGCTGTTGCGCGCTCAGCCTGTCTTAGCCATGTGACTAGTGATCCTTGATATGAAGAAAATGAAGGCGACGTTCTAAATGAGAATTGTGAGATCATTCCCGCATACTTCGTGTGCCATTCTCTTGGGTTAGAGACTTCGAAGAATTGGAGGCAAGAGGCTAATCGGTCTGGAACAGATCCTTTTATCCAACCAAAACGAAGCATGTCGGTCACAGGAAGGATCTTTAACCACTCTGTCGCCTCAAGGCGAGACAGGTCTAGCAGGTATTGTCGATCACGGCGAAGCCAAAACTGTATTGATACACCGAGTGTTTTTTTAAGTCGGTGAGCAATTTCATTGGTGATACGCCTTCTTCCTTGAAGAAGCGTCTCAACATCTGAAGCTGTAAATGACATAGCATGCGCGAAATCTCTTCTGGAGAGCCCTTGCATTGTGAGGATGTCGGATATCGTCTCACCTGGAGGCGAAGACCATTGAGGTACAAAGTCGGGGGCGTTAGGCATTAACTCACCTGACCCCGGTTATCATGACGCGGTTGACCCTTGACCAATCGACCTCACCTGAGTCAAGCATAGGGCATTTGACGTGGTTCACACAAAGGTGAATCTGAACAATATCGTCGAGGCTAATCATGAAGGATCTTCTTCGGGCACCTACCGGCGGCTTTACCAAGCCAACAACCAGATTAGAAACACTGTCGGCCGCTCGGAGATCTGCAAGTCGCCGTCTGAGGCTCGACGATATACTTGGGCCAAATGTTTCCAAGGCATTGCGAGGATCTTCGCATAGGTCGCGAAGGAATTTCCGGGAAAAGGCAAGTTCCAATGATATCTCCTAGCAAAAAGCTGTTTAGATAACTATATCTAACTTATGATGAAATATCGCGTTGCTGACTCGTCATCTTTGTTTGTTTTTGACGGACTGCCAAATAGTTGAAAGCACAGAACGCCGTCTCTTAGTCAACTACGAGGTAATCAATGCCGAAGGATCTAGTTCCCCCATTGAAGGGCATTAGGGCCCATCGTCAGTAAGCGTCCCAGGTGGTATTGAGGAAGAAGGGAATGGCTTCCTCCAAATACTGCGGAGGTGCGAGTCCATGGGTTAGTTCCTCGTCCGCGGGGAAAACAATCAGGATGTGGATGGTGCCGTGGGACCACAAGAAATCCGTGGCTGCCATCGAACAAGAGCCAAAGAAGCGTGATCAGGTAATGAACATTACCCATAGCAAATGAATTTCATGAGAACTTGTTGGCAACAAATCCCATCAGTTTCCAGTTCTACGGGTATTCTTTGCACGGTCTATCTTCAATAACTTACAGAGCCGATGTAGTTCTTGGATTTGATTCTCTAGTTCAGGCATCGTAGGAATCTCAGGTTTATGAACCAAAGTGTTTCTAAAGACGACGAGGTTTTCCCACAGCCGAGCTGCCTCAGGAGAAATTCCTTCCAGGAAGTCGTGCTTCCAATGGTAGGCCAGTTTTCCCTCCTTCTTAGGAAGTAGTTTTCGAAGAGCCTGATCAAAGTCAGTCCATAGCTTGAGAAATTCTCCCGTTCGTGTATGTGTGACTTGGGAGACGTCAAACTCCAAAGTTGCACCAAACAAGTTCTCAAATAACGTTGATGCGATTTGAAAGTAGGCCTCTACTTTGGAGCGGTCGACAGTAATTCCGTTTCCAGAATGGTAAAGCTGATTGCGGAGGCGATGGTACCATTCAATATCACCAAGGTCTAAACCGCTCAGCCGAGTTGACGCGTAACGGTTTAGTAAATCCAATAAGTTAGGAAAAGACTCGCCGGCAGCTTCGAGTTCCTTTCGACTAGGCCCCTGGCTACCGCGTGCTCGACTCGGAAGTCCGAGATACGTTTTGATGATTAATTCAACTGCGTTGTCAATGCTAACTAAGGAGATGCGACGGTCAAAGTCGCCACCAAGCTTCAAGTGGTCAGCGGCGTGCTGCATAAGTTCCTGCGGTCCTTCAGTCCAAGGGGCGGTCATGCAAGTTTTCTGTTTAGTCAGAATAACTTGGAAGTGACAGGGAATCCAGCCCAACGAGTCTGGATGACAGCCCATGGTGGTTGGGCGAGGCCCGGTCGCGAGTTCACTTCATGCAGTGAAGCAGGTTTCTCATGCCGGGTAAAGTGAGGCGCAGGTCTATAATGTCCCCAATGCCAACAGCGAGGAAACGTCCAAATATCCTCTGGATATCATTCATGCCGGAATAGGGGACATGTATGTTTTCATGCCTTTCTTCCGTAGTTGGTCGCAAGACACCGACACCGTTTTGGCATTTGCCGGTGGGGAGGGGAAGAAGTAGAGTCAGCGGGTGAAGAAGATGCAGGTGGACGCCTCAGCAAGATGTCGATCGGAACATGTTCAATGTAAAACTCTGGCGCTCTTCTTCTGGGAAGTAGTTCTGAATCTGAGGCAGCAATGAGGAAGGCATAATAACATACATGTCCCCTATCCTTACGTGAACGTCTCCTATTTCTGCGCGCATATGCCCACATGCGGGCGTGTGCGAGGACAAGGAAGCGACACGGTGTCCTAAAGGTGTTCCAGCGAGGGGGGTGTCAAATTGACGAGGAGAAGTACGGCTTGTCCAGTCGGTTATATTTGTGCAGATTTTGGCCTGGATAGTCGAATGAGGTGGGAATGTCCCTCGTTCTTGGTAGACAAGACTTCGACGCATTCCCCCCTGGCGAGTCTTTCCCGATGATTCTTGGTAAGAGTGACTTCATGTTTGTGGCTAGGCATTCCCTTGGATTCGAAAGACATGCAGGCATACGTCTCCTCTCCAGCACTCACAGCAATCCAAGCTGGGACATCGAGCGAGTGCCAGTGAGCATTGGCGGGTTCGCAGTGCACGAATAGAACTGGGCGACCCTCAAGGACCCCCTCGAAGGGTGTGCCGTCGAGTCGTCGAGCAAGCATGGCGCGGATGCACTCGCATCCGAGAGTCGCCAAGTAATGCAGCACTGGCTCCTCAGCTATGGGTTTGCCTGAGTGTGCGATAGCGTGGCGCATACTGCGCAGCATTCTCAAGTCCACTTTTGCCTGCGCGAGGGCGGTTTGTTGTGCAGCCGGGCTTGCAAGACTTGCTGCGTCGTTCAGTAGAAATCGCATAGCTGGGTCGTCGCACACTTTACCGGCGCTTTTGGCCAGCTCAGTCAGCCATGCCGCATCGCTACTGGACGCGCATCTCCACGGGAGAGCCCTAACCCACCTGGGTGAGGATAGGCCTTTAGCTCGGCTAGCGGCATCGCCCGCCAGCACCCCGAGTGTTTCCTCAATGTCGTCAGCGAGCTGCGATTGAAGCCGGTTAACGTAGTCTGTGGCACACGCGGCTAGGCCGCCATTTCCGACGAGCGACTCAACGCCCATCCACACCATGCCTGCCGCATGTGCGATGCTCTCTCCCCAAACGTGATAGGCCAGGCTTAGCCAGTATAGCGAGGCACGTGCTGTGTCGTCGGCAATCAGTCGCTCAAGGGCGAGACAGTTCCGCCCTACCTGCCTGTGGGAAAAAGATTGGCGGTGGCCTGGACATTCAAGTGGGTCTCGCTTTGGATTAACCTCACAGTACTGCTGCGTCTGGACCAGAAGTTCTGGAAAGCAGAAGCGCAGCAGCGCTAGCCAGCCTGGAGTCATTGTGCGTAGCGTTGCGCTCGCATCCTCACGCGCGCCCAGGATATCATCGACATTAGGTTGTGTGATCCAGAGACGTCGTGGGGTCTTGATCGTTTTGCGTTCCATCTCAAGGAAGCCGAGTTCCTTACTACCCATGCGGCTGGGGATACGCGCAGCACTGGGCAGCTTAAGCAGAATCTCACGCCGGAGGGAGCACCTTGTTGGAGAAGGTGGGGGCGGGGTGCTCCGGGGTTGTCGAGCCACGCCGTGGAGTAAGAACTCAACAAGTCGATCCCGAAAGGACCCGCTGGGTTTCCTTTTTGGATTTGGATTGAGAACGTAGTTCCGACACGTTTGCATCATGTAACGTGGAGGGACGCCAGTAGCGACAGCCTCCGCGACAACCGCGGGAGTGAGCAGCAGCACGCGGTGCTCATCGTTCTGGCCAATACTCTCGATTAGCTCTTCTACCAGATCCAGCAACCCCTTTTGGGAGCTCTTCGGTGCAGCGAGTATGGTCGCACACGCTGGACACGGTCCTGTCCGTTCTCGCTGTTGATAATCGTCAGAGTGCGATCCGGGATGTGGGACGCTGGCCGCATCAGGTTCTCCGGCATCCAATCGCCGCAGAACCTCGTCCTCAATCGCAATGACAAGCTGTTTGCTGTGGTGGGTATTCTGGGTATTCCGATAGAGATGTCCGAGGTTACCCAGGGACAGAGGTCTAAGGGACCATCGCGGATGGACCTCGTCATAGAGTAGCTGAAGCCACCGAGCGAGAAAGAGTTGCTCACAACACGTGAGTTTCTCGGCGGTTTTTCTGGCCGGGCCGAGGTGTACAAGCGCGCGTGACATATAGTACTTCTCGGTACTTCAGTCAGAAGGATAGGATTCGAGCTGCTGCCGCTGGATCAACATTAGGCTTATCTCCCGCAAGGCGCAAAGCGATTTTTCACGAGTTGCCGCCAGTACCTACTTTGGTGGAGCACGACTCTCATATGGATATTATATAATAGTTGCATTATAATCAACAACCTGTGGACATGATTCATTTAGATAGATACCTCCCGAATTT
>CAZPLZ010000017.1:0-26434 GCA_964587525.1 uncultured bacterium
TCGGGGGAGGGCCCGTGCCCCTCTGCAATCAGGGTCTCTGAGATACCCGAACCAGCCTCGGTATTCTCCCGGGCTCCGGAACCTCCGGCATCTCCGGCAGGGCCGTCCCGCGACCCTTCTGGGGGTGGCCCTCCTCCGGGGTTAGACCCCGTGTCCGACGGTGGCCCCGGAGCCCCCGGAGGCGGCGGAGCTCCAGGAGTATGTCCGTCGCCCTGATTGGGGTCACCACCGGCATTCAGGCCATAATCCCGCTCTTGCGAGGCCAGATTAGCCTCGTCCCACACCAGTGACGACACGTTGTCTGATGGGTGCCGTTTAACGGTGAACCCCAAGGCCCTGACCACGCTCGCCACGGTATTGCTCCGGACCTTTTCCTTGTCGTTGCCGGTACCGGCGTTGAGGTGTTCGACGATCTGCTTACACGGCAGCAACCGCCCGCCGCTCGTGGCCGCCACCTGGCTCTGGAGCGCACGCATGGCCACCAGCACCTGGGCCTCGAACGAACCGGACTTGTCCTGCTGGTATTCCTTCCGGAGACCATTGAGCGCGGCCCGCAGGCTCTCCTCGTGGTCCGGTGACACCAGCCTGGCAACCTGTAGCAATGGCAGGGTGATGTCGCCGAACCGTCCCGGACAGAACCGCGCGACTGTGGGAAGCCTGTCAATAAAGTGACGGACACGGAACCCGGTGCACCGCTCCCGCAAGTCCCGGGCCTTGTCCTCAGATTTCTCAGCCAGAGGGCGGGTGGCCAGCTTCATCGTGATGGTGATGCAGCGCCCGTGCAGGACTGGGGGCACCTGCCTGTTCGACGCGAGGATGGTGGGCCCGAACACCTTGAAGCTCCTAGTGTCCTTGAACGGTCCCCGGTCGGGAAATAAGGTCCGAGTTATCTTTTTTCCCTTTTTGAACCGGCACAGGAGGATGTCGTCGCAATTCCCGAATTCAGCCTTCCGCCAGAAATCAAACACGTCGAAAAAGATCGTGCCGCCGCAATATTCCGCGAACCTGAAAATGTTGGCCTCGCGCAGCGACTCCTCCGACATCCCGCGATAACACACCGACACCACGGCCTCGCCAGCGGTGGTCTTTCCCCGATCGTTGACCGCGAAAAAGTAGATGTATGGCGTGTGCTCGGCCTCCTCCAGCAGGTAAGTGTGCAGGACGTAGATCGCCAGGATGTCGTAGAGCTCTGGGGCGGGCAGGTCGCACACGCTCCACAGGTATTCGCGAATGTCCTTCATGAGAGCGGCGTCATTGTCGTGCGCGAAATGGTGAAGAACGGCGCTCGCCCGTGGGATCGGAAATTCGATGTCACCGGGGGGCGGAGGCTCATGGAGCTTGTCCCGAACCTTTTCCGAGGACTTCATTTTGAGGCTGTCCGTCAGATGGAACGTCAGATAGCGGATGTTCTTGTCGTCGTCCAGCACCAGGTCCACCAGCCCGGGGAACGACGCGGACAATTCCGTGAAGATTTTCTGGGGCTTCTTCTTCGCCTTGCTCATGGCGCCCTCAGGGCCTCCAGCGCCAGCTCCAGCCGCTCGCGCTCATGAAGCGCCTGAGCCAGGATCGCCCAGGACTGGTCCTGAGCCCGTTCCAGCAGTTCAGGCGGCAGGTCGGCCCGCTCCGCCATCCGTTTCATGTGGGCGGATTCCTCGTCGATCAGGCCATCCGCTTCGCTCCATAGCGCGAGGAGCCGCGCGCAGTCGCGGTCGTACCGCTCCTGAGCCCGCTGTATCCGTCTCTGCTTGCGTGCCCTGGCGCGGGCCTCCTTCGCCCAGCGCTTGCGCTCCTCCGGGGTGGGGGCGCGCTCTGACAGCCCTGCGCGCTGCGCGAGCCAGCGGATCGCCTCCCCCCGTGAAATCTCGCGCTGCTTTTGGACGAACGTGATGACGTCGCCCCCCACGTTACACGCGTGGCAATACCACAAGCCTTTCTCAGTGGAAACGCTCAGGCTTGGGTTGCGGTCATCGTGAAACGGACATCGAGCCGAGCGGCCACGAACCTGTACACCAGCCTCGGCCAGCAGGTCGGTGACAGACACACGCTGCTTGATCTCAGCGATCACGCCACCGACGCCCCGGTCGCTCATGGCGAACTCCCGGCTGACGTCAATCGTGATCAGTACCTCTTTCTCACCTCCTCGCCCATGACAGATATGAGCCAAGAGGGCGCCTGCGGTGTACCAGCAGTCCGTGGCTCATGTGCCTCAAGCCAGCGCATGTTGCCGTCGCAGAGGCGGCTAGGCGGAATGGGGACAGCGGAGTTCCCATTGTGGACGTGGAGCCCGGGACGAAGATCCATGACACTCTCCACTTCCTCCCTCGTGTGAAAGAAGATGTACGAGCGGCCACCGCCCGTGGCCTCCATCGCTCTGGGAAAATCCCCGTGCTCATTCTGAAGTACCGCCAAGCTTTCCGTGCCCCTATGTGTAAGTTCAACCTCCACTACTAGTAACCGGCTCGGGCGTCCTGTTGACGCCGCGATATTGCAGTTCCGATACTTCGTGAGTGCGGCCTCATAGCCTCCGGGCTCCGCCAAGATCCCACTAGAGTTGATGCTCTCCTCTTTCAGAAGGTGTCGCCCCTTTTTTCCGCAATTCCTTCGCCCGCACAGGCATGATCCGTTCTTCACGCCATACATGAAGTAGATCGGCCATCTGTTGTGATTGAATGCACGAATCACCGTCCGGTGATCCATCGATTCCATAGCAAGGTCTTTTTTACTGATCATCGCTTCCTCCTTTCCGGCGGGGGGGTATCCCCCGCCGGATCTGATTTGTCGTTTTTGGTCCTAGGCAGCGCGCGTGCAAGCCGTCCACTGCCCACCTCGATTGTCCGGCCCGCTTAGAGACGCCACCTGCCGGAGGAACATTTGCTGCTCAATTGAAAAAACACAACTTGCGTATGCATTTCATATGCCGTCTGAAGAATTGTGCAGGCAGCTTTTCAGAGATCGCCCTCGATGTCCGGTGACGCGCTAGGGCGAACTTGACCGACAATAGGTGCATGGACACGACAGCGGAGAAACTCCTTGACGGCATGCTCGGACAGGCTTCACCAAGCGCACGCGCGCGAATCATTATTGGGTGGACAGACACCGGTTCAACACTTACTGAGCGGCAGGCAAGGATTGTTCAACGAGGTGCAGCAAATGACGGTTGGGAACAGGACTCCGTTGATGGAACACAGATAAATAACGTCTTGAAGAAGCTCGGCATCGACCGTCAGAAGCCTGACTTGTTACTGGCAAAGATCGAAGAAACCATATCGCTGCAAAAGCAGAGAGGCAGCCTGGGATTGGCCACTGAAACATGGTCAGCCATCAAATTCATCAGCAGTGGTTGGAAGGTAGTCCGCATGATGAAATGGCA
Source organism: uncultured bacterium (assembly GCA_964587525.1). GTDB lineage: Bacteria > Oederibacteriota > CAKKQC01 > CAKKQC01 > CAKKQC01 > CAZPLZ01. The sequence continues at coordinate 3,371 of CAZPLZ010000017.1, forward strand.
CACCGATGCGATGAAGCGGGCAGCAGTGCGCGCTGAGTCAGCCAGGAGCGTGTTCTTGAAGAGAGGGAGAATCCCCCGACAGCAGCAGCGATTGCTCGAAGAACTTGTCCAGGTCTTTAAATACTCGTCAACAGGACATGAATTGGTAAATTTCCACGGTATGCTCGACGAGCAGTTTATATGTGCATGCCGGATTGTCAGGGCACTGCGGACAGTGAAGCGCACTCAGCAGACGGCACCACTGCGATCGTTACCGGGGAGCCATCGCCGCACGGAGATGGAATTACTGAAGCGAGATTTCCTCTTGATTATGGTGGCTCAACGCGTACAGCCACTGCGCGCGCTTTACGCTTCGCTATCAGAGACAGAACAAAAGTTGAGAGACTTGCTGCCAGCGAAGACGCGAGGCAAGCAGAAACTCACGTACTCGAAGTGGCAGGCGGCAAGTAAGCGCGCCGAAATTTTCAATGATGCAGCCCAAGAGGCAATCAAGTGGGACCAGCGAAATGAGTGGGCAAAGGGCCTAGCTCAAGAATGCAGTAACAAGCTTGGCCGGTTGGCTGACGGTAAAAGGACTCCTCTTCAATATCCCAAAGGCCACAAATCGAGTGATGCATTCATATGCGCTCATTACAAACTGATACAAGTTGAAGGATTGAAGGGAGCGTGTTCGTCAATATTGAGGGAGCTCGACCTAATGTTGGCCAAGGCTAGAAAGGAATCCAGAAAGAGGAAGAACCACGCGAACTGAGGGCACGCTCGATCCTTCCGCGTAACACCCTGACAACTACCCTGATCTGCGGTAACCGTAATACTGCATGCAGCGCGGTGCAGCGGACCCCACTTTAATTGGCCTCATTCCACCCCACGGCAGCGTTCTACGGTCCCCCCAACCAAGGATGAGCTTTAGCAGCCGATCCGCCGCGCACACCACCGCATAGCAAGCATTTAAGTCATAACGCCCTGTGCTTGCAGCGTAGATGTAGTCGCGCACCGAGCCATCGCCACAATCAACGCCATAAACATTGGACAAGACGGCCGCTGCAAGGTCCTGAATTATCCCCTGCCGAACGCCGTCCCCATTCTTCAGAGCCTCGGTTTTACCCTTCACAGCCCGCACAAGTTCCCAGAAGAAAGTTGCAGCTTGGTGGGGATCAAGCGCGGGGCTCGGCACCCCACAATGGCCGTTGCTATCGAACACTCCGCACCTAACTTTGACGCCCCAGCGCGTGGCGAGACCTGTTGGGGATGGGACAGCCAATGGTTCAACTATGCCGTACCTGGCCGGACGGCCCTCGGTATCCTGGATTCGATAGATAGGCCAAGCTCTCAGAGTCGGGTAATGACCGTCAACCTCGCTCTCAGTCACTACGATATGGAATGGCGTTGCACCATCCTTGAGCCACCGACCAGCCGCGCGCCATTGCAGGTCACTTCGAGCGTCATAGGTCCCGTGCAGCGTGACGAGTAACCGGCTTACCAGGTTTTCCAGTTCGCACGGGGCGCCCACGCCACCGGAGAAGTGATAGGCCACGCGTTTCACAGAATCCGGCTTCTTTAAATCATCAAGTAACTGCTCCATTACGGGGCCAACGCAGTCATCTTTAAACATGCGTATCCTCCTTGGTCGTTCGGTGATTCGGAAATCGTTAAACTGCTGGCGGGTTACTTCTAGTCGAACTTACGGTTGATCAGTTCTTGCTCCTGGGCAACGCCGGACATTGTGCCATTCACGGCGGCGTGTCCGTTCTGTGACCTATACACCGCCTGATCCTGCCTGATGACGGCCTCAATCCTATATTGGGGGCGCCCTTTTTGCCCCCATTTGGCAGGCCTCAAACTCAGCCTGTATTTCCTCCTACATATCCTGGTTCAGATTCAAGGGCACTCGTTCAGCGTGACTTCCTCCAGCCAGATGGAGTTGCTTCTATGCTGCTTAGCTGTTCAACTTTGCGTAGTCGTCTAACAACTTCTTGCGCACCTTTGCGGTAAACAGTCACTGCAACCAATTCATCCTTCTGGTCATATACTGCGAAAAATCGGTCATACTTCTCAATACGGTACTGGGCTTGAACTTGCTGTTCGTCTTCCATGGCATCCTCCTTTTACTCAACGTTTACGTACCTGAAGCACAGGGCCAGGACCTTCTCGTACGACTTCGCACGGAAAGCCGCCTTGACCAACTCGGCGGCTTGCTCGTGGCGCCCTGCTTGCTTCAAAACCTTCCTGACCTCTCCAATCACGGCGAAGACGTTGCCGTCCTTGCCGACCAATTTGCACGTCGGCTTTTGGACGTGTTTGTCCGTTGGCACGTGAATCACCTCCTTGGGGATGGATTAGGGGGTACAGAGGGACCCGGGAAAGTGGATGGAATATCACACCCCATGGGGAGTGTCCTCGGAATCCCGGGATACCCTATATTGCCTATGCCTTGTCGGGGTGGGGCCCGGAAAAACAGGGGTAGGGTAGGGTATATATCCGGTTGGTACTTCGGTTTTTTATTTCGCTCTGCGCTTTCTCCTGTCCCCTACTTTGTGGGGAAACAGCAGGTCGAGCCCGTAACGGCCCGCGAGTCTCCTGCGTAGCGGGTCATCACAGGACCAGAGCCTGTGGCTCGGATCGGTCGGCAGCTTGCCCCCCGCCGCCTCATAGTGACCGAGGCTCCCGGAAATGTTCCTGGCAGCGTTCAGGAATCTCTCTCCGCATTCCCTGCACAGGGCCGCATGCTGCCCCTCCTCCTCCCGTCCGTTGCCAACAGGGGACTGGGCCAGCAGCTGATCATATTCGTCTCTCTGCTTCACGTACTCCAGGGAATACTGGATCAGGTCACCCTCGTGACCCCTTCTGCGTTCTTCCCGCGACGGTTTCTCCTGCGGTGACGTGTGCGTCAGTTCAAAGACCAACTGCTTGGCCCCCGCACGAACCTTCGCGCTGGGATCATTCATGGCTTCCCGGAGCAGGGGGAGCGAGCGCTTTCCCTGCCTGCTGAGCAGCCAAACGACGGTGGAGCGGATGTTCTCGCTCTGATCCTTCAGCAGTCCTGTCATCGCCTTGATGACCCTCTGGCTTGGGTCGATGTCCGCCAGGGCCAAGATGGCCGTTGAGCGCATCTCCGCGCTCTCGTCGTCGAGCGCCCGAAGCAGCGTAGGGACAGCCCTTCGGGATTTCTTGAACAGGAGCCCCAGGACCTGCGCCGCCTCCTGCCGGGCACGCAGCGACCCGGTCTCCAGCACCTTGATCAGGCGGGGTATGTTCTCCTTACGTATTAGAAAGGACGTCGCCTGGAAACGGATCTTGTCGTCCTCGTCGTCCAGGTATTCGATCAGCCGCCCCGCGACGTCCAGCTCAATCAGTCCCAGGGCGATCACTCCCCAAGGACCTCCCCCCTTGGGAGCGAGGTATCTCAGGAGGAGCGGCACCCATTCCGCTGGGGGCTTCTTCGGTTGAAAGGCTACCCCGGTCTCCGCCGCAATCTTCCGAATCAAGGCGGGGAATATCAGTTTCGTGTGGCTGCGATACCAAGCCAACGTATGGCATGCCTGCTTGCTGACCGCATAGACGGGATCGTCCAGAGCCTTAATCAATGCGGGGACGGCAACGCCTGGGTGTCCTCTGTTTTTCGCCAGGAAGCGTGCAGCCCAATATCTCGACTCCCACGTGCCATCCCGCAGCACCGAGACTAAGTCGGTGACAATCCCCCCTGCTTCGCGGCTGGGGTTACTGGAAGAACCCAGGAAAGGCTACCTCCTCCAAATCTCTCTCGTGAACGTCCGCCGCAGTCACGAACACGACAGGGACGCGTTCACATCGCACTCGTTTGTACGCCTGCCCAGGGGATGATCCCCTATGAACGTGGCATTTCGAAAACGACGTCCTGATATCCACTCACAATCCCAAACGCTTGCTTAATTCACTCATCTTCAACACCAGATCAGTGGCCCGCTTCATTCATCATCACGCTCGGACACGGACGCCCTTCCTTGCCGCTCTGATAGGCGGCCTTCATTGCCGCCAGGAACATGTCCCTTAGGACCGCAGCGCATTCCCTGGCGGCGGCCTGGGTGTCGGTCTTGGCAATCTCATGTACCACGAGGGTTTCCGCCACCATCTCGTGCTCTCCCATGATGCCGACCCTCCATCCTGGTAGCGGTCGCCGGTCTTGGTCCCACTGGTGGTCGATGTCTATCGTTATCGGACACTCGCTATCAGGATCGTTCTTCACTTCGACCTCCTCGTTCACTTCTTCACCGCGCCCGACAGGCGGGCGGCAATCTCGTGAAGCACGGTGGGGACATCCTGTTGGGACAGGTCCTGCCTTGCGTCCGAGTAGACGACCTTTCCGGTCTCAATGTCCACGACGCTGATGCTCAGGACGTACCTGTCGAACAGCAACCCTATGCTGCCCACGATCAAGTAGTTTACGTTCAGCAGCCTGCCAAGCTTGACGGCGCATTCCTGCACCGTGCATCCTACCTGCTGAAAGGCTTGCTCCTGAAGTATCTCGTCCATCCTGGACTTCTCCACGACGATGAAAGTTTCCTGCTTCACTATCTCCGTGCGGAACAAATCGGAGATGACCGACGCGTCGCTCACCGGCACGCCCTTGGCGTCGAATTCCGCGACAGCCAGCGTCCGCTGCTTGCCGAGGGACAGAACGGGGGCCTGCCCCCACTCGCGACGGAACAGGTCGAAGCTGTCCATGTCCGACGCCTTCGGGCCGAATGAATATGAGATGCTTGCCCGGTTGGTGAGGCCGAGGATCGTGTGCATGCCAGCCGCATAGTCGATCCCGACGCGCCGGAACAGTACCGAGAGCCCCGCCGTCAGCTGTGGCTCAGCATCCTGCCCCATCCCGCTGGCGCCCAGACGGAGGCCCAGGTATCTTGCGGCCCACCACTCGACTCCCGCGCCGACAGTTCCCACGGCCTCAGTGAGCCCCGCGTACTCCACACCGAGCGAGAGGTGCCAGGGCTCGTACGTGTATGAAGCCCCCGCGCGCACCTCCGTCGGCAGCGCCTCGCCCATGACGCCATCCTCTTCTGGCCGCAGGTCCCGTCCCAAGTTCCTCATGGCGGCGCCTACGGCAAAGCCTTCCCACATAGCCATCAGTCCGACGTCAGCCGCAACCGCCGAGGCCGTGTCTCCCGCGAGGTCCTCGGACAGATACCTGAACGCTGTCCCTAGGCGGAGGAATCCCAGTCGCACGCCGGTGGCGGCAGCCATCGAAAGCACGTTCTGATCCAGGTCCGATCCGAGAGGCCTGCCGAATTGGTCCAAATCCGGAGCGCTCACGGCGTAGTACGATGCCAGCACGCCCACGGTCCAGTCGCGGGTGAGGTGGATGCCTGCGCCGAGGCCTCCAGCCGCCTGCTCCCCGCCGAACATCGACACGCCGCTCGCCGCGAGTTCGACTGCCGTCTCCTGCTCCACCAGTAGGGCCGGATTGCTCCATGCGCGCAAGATGTCCTGACCCACCAGGCTCACGCCTCCCATGCCCGTCTGCCGGACGCTCAGCGGCAGGTTTGCGAACAGCGCGCCCGGGCGCGACTCTGCGAGGACCATGCGAGGCATCGCCGCGCTCAGGGCCACGACGCACAGGCAGCAAGGGAGACTCGCCTTCATCTGTTCTTCCTGATGAGCACGAAGAACATCTTTTTGTCGTTGATGCCTCCGCCTCTGGCCACGGCCCAGTACGCCCCGGGACCAGGCTTCTTGCCGCCTATGCCGTCAGCCAGGTACGCGGCTTCCCCCTCGCCAACCCCATCTAGGACGACCCTAAGCTTCCCCATATAGCCGCCAATCGCAGTGTAGATGCGAATGTGAACCGTCTCATTGGGGGTTCCCTTGACGTACAGCCTAACCTCGCTAGCCGGATTCGAAAGTTCCATGGCGGTCGGGGCGACCAGAAGGGCCCCATCATTCAGCCCAGCGACCCTCGGCTCGATGGCAAGAGTCGCCTGCACGACGCCCGTGACCGTCTCGCCGTCCGACTGGTCCGTGCCGCTCACCGAAGCCGTCAGCGACAGGATCCCCTCTCGCTTCGCATCCAGCTTCCACACGAACGTCGTTGAGTCCCCCGGGTTCAACGTCACGCCGCCCGCAGGGGCCTGAGCCACTTGCGCCAAGCTCGAATCGCTCAGGGCGAGCGCCGATGTCACGTTGGTGGCCGCCTTGCTGCCGATGTTGGTCACCGCCTGCCGGGCCTCAAACTCAAGGCCCGCGCGGACCTGAGAAGGCACGATGTCGAGAGTGGCATCCAGCACCGCAGCAGCCGTGATGGTGACAGAGAAAGTGGTCATGCTTGCGCTCACGCTCGCACCCGAGTTGGCATCCGCTCCACTGACCACGGGGGCGAAGCTGACAAGGCCGGAGAGCATAGCCCGGTACGTCCACGTGAAGGCCCGGCTCTGCCCGCCAGCAATGTCCACGGGCCCGGAAGGCAATGGCCCGCTCTGCTTGACGACCATGCCAACAGGCGTCGGTCCGGCCTCGACTGAAGGAGACGCATTGGCCGTCGCCTGACCGGCGTTGTTCACGGCCAGGACGACCTCCACATATCTCCCCTGCTTCAATATAAGAGGCGTGGCCGCGACGCTCACCCCAACCAGATTCGCCGGAATCTGCAACGTGAGCGAACCGGTCGCATCGTATGCATCCGTCCCTGACGCCGTCGCGGTCAAAGTCGCCAGGCCGCTTCCCAAAGCGTCATACGTCCACGTGAAGCTCTGAGAGGCCGCCGGAGCGATATTCACAGGTCCCGCTGGCGTCGGACCGCTGACGTAGGCCAGCAGTCCTGCACCCAGGTTAATGTCGGGCTGGGGTGAGACACCAACGCTCGACGCTGACGCCGTCCCCGTATTGGAGACGGTCAACACCACCTGGAGCGACTGCCCTGCAGAGGCGGGATTGGGAACGAAAGATAGGTTGGTTGCCAACCGTGCGGTCGGCGGCATTCCCTCTTCAACACTAGACAACGTTTGGGCACCGTCGAAACCTCCGATCGCGTAGATATTCCCATCCACTGCGGCGGCGGCAAGGCTCCCCCTCTCAACTAACATGGCGGTTTCGGCCTTCCACGTGTCTGTCGCCGGGTTGTATTCCTCCACGACCGAAAGATAACCACAGGGAAAGGAAGGGCACTTGGCTCCTCCCATCACATAAATCTTCCCGTTGACCGCCACGGCAGCGATATACGCTCTAGCGGTAGGCATCGCCGCCTTTGAAACCCAGGTGTTGGTGATTGGGTCGTATTCCTCTACGGCGGAAAGCTCAACACCACCCGCACTCCCTCCGATCGCGTAAATCTTCCCATTCACCGCTGCGGCAGCAAGGTATTTCCGCCACGTCGGCATGGCGGCCTTGATCGTCCAGGTATCCGCCACTGGATCGTACTCCTCTACTGCCGTCCCACCACCAATCGCGTAAATCTTGCCGTTCACCTCTACAGCAGCCAGCCCACTCCTGGCCGTTGGCATGGCGGCCTTGATCGTCCAGGTGTTGGTGAGTGGATCGTACTCCTTCACTGTGGCGACGCTCGTGAAGCCAGACCTGCCGCCTATCGCGTAAATCTTCCCATTCACCGCTGCGGCGGCAAGGTACTCTCTTGCCCCTCCCATGTCAGCCTTGGCCGTCCAGCCGTTGACGGACGGATCATATTCTTCGAGAGTGGCAAGCTCAACACCACCCGCGCTCCCCCCGATCGCGTAAATCTTCCCATTTGCCGCCACTGCAGCCAGATCGGTCCTCGCCGTTGGCATCGCAGCCTTCGCTGTCCAGGTGATGTCGCCAGCCGACGCAACAGAGCTGAAGGAAATGACCAGACATGCGAGAGAGAAACGCTTCACTATAACTGTCCCCGATTGATGCACTACGGCATCCTCAGCGCTGCTTCTCATTTGAAACCTGCTCTATCCAGGCTTTGAGCTTGGAGTTGTTCGGGTTGATTAGTAAGGAGTACCGATAATAAACAAGCGCGCCATCCGCGTCGCCCTTCATGTATAAACAATTTCCCTTCAGCGATTCCACACGCCAGTCCCTATGCTGTGGATCGTCTTGATAGATTGCGGCGGCCTTCCGCAACGCGCCGTCATAGTCTTTAACCTTGTACAGATGCACAGCCTCTTGATAAGCGGGGTCAGAAATCGCTATGTGCTCTATCCAGGCTTTGAGTTTGGAGTTGTTCGGGTTTATATCTAACGAAGTGCGGTACGAGCGGCGTGCCATATACTTATTCCCTTTTCCGTGATGACAATTCCCTGCCAGTAACCACGCCTGCCAATGCCGTGGGCAGGCTTGAATGATTACATCCGCATTTTTCAGTGCACCGTCGTAGTCTTTAATGTTGTAAAGTCGCATAGCCTCTTGGTACTCCAGTTCCACTTTCTTTACTGGCCGCTCCGGAAAGTAACGTCTGACGATATCCGCGCACTGACTGCGCACGAGCAAGTGCGCTTTCTTCGAGTAGCCGTGTTCCTCTGCAGCGTAGGCCGCGTAGAGGGCGGCATAACCCGCAACATGCGCAGGCCAAGCGGCATACGCAGCCTCGGTTTTGTCAGGCCCCCACCGACTACTCCAAGCGCCATAGGCAACACAGTAGTTTTTGACGGTGTTGGTGGCACCGACGGAATAATTGTAGGCAGTCCAGGCAGCGTAGCTGGCGGCAAAAGCAGCAAACTTGGCGGCACTATCACCGTAGACAGAGTAACCATAGCGATCAGAGTTGGTGCCAGCGTCGGTGACGTCCTGAAGCGTTACCGTTTCATCGCCACGCGCCCACGCCTCCGCCATTTCAATCGCTCGTCGAGGACGGCCCTCATCCTCCGGTACGTATTGGAGTACAGGCCGGACGCACTCACACACCGCCAACACCAGGTGCCGTCGGCCCTCACTTCTCTCGTGACATTGATACTCCCACGGGGGGTAGGGCGGGTCTTGGCGATCCTTTACGGACTCGGCAGTGAGTCCCTGGAACATGAAGGCGCCGTCAATACTCGCGCCCCACGACGTGCGGGTCCATGTCTCGCATTCCTTGTTGGCGTTCGCCTCTACTACTACGAGCATCAGGCCAGCAGCAAGCGCGCAAATTATGGGTGTGCTAAGTCTTCCCACTGTAATCACTCCCATGTTCAGAAACCATGCTCATTTAGTATGTTTAGCATTGCATCCAGGCTCATGTCCGTCTTGACGTACATCACAGTCTCAAACACCAAGTTATAGGTCTCCTCAATTTTCCTTCCGTCCTTGCTGGGGTTGAAGGCCTTCCCACGAGACAGGGCACCAACGGGGCGCGTGGAGTGACTCCATTTCAATTCTGCTGCCAATTGTGAAAGCTCGATCCACTTTCGTGGAAACTCTCCTGGTGTTTCTTCAACAGCTCGTCGCAGAGCCGCCCTACCACCGTGGGACATATCAATGTTTTGCATGATGGGAGACATGCTCTTCATAGTGGAGATGTCTTTCTCGTCCCACCATCCAACTTCACCAAGGCGACCATCGCGTGACTCCACTTGGGTACTGACGAGTACACGTCCATGTCCGCTCTTATCAACTAACACAAACTTCTTGGAACGGACTTCATCCTTGACGCCCCAATCCCAAGCGCTCAACGCTATGGCCAGAACCGGAAGAACTACCACGCCCACGACGAAGCGTCTAAGCCGCCTGATTTGGTCTTCCAATAATTTGATTCGCTTTAGGTGACTACGATATTCCCTGTTCTCCATTTATGCCTCCAAAAATAAGCGTGTTCATTGACTGCCTCAATTCACCCCTTCGCTCTCCAACTGTGCCCTCCGTTGTGCGACTTCGAGCGTCGGAGAATAATACTCATCGTCTATAGACTTAAAGACTATACCCCGCAAACATCGGGACATGGAAATCGCGTCCCAATCGCTGCTGGGGAAGAAAATTCGCCAGCTACGGACCAAGCGGGGCTGGTCCCAGATGGTTCTCGCCGAGCACGCCGACCTCCACTTCACGTACGTCAGCGGCGTGGAGCGAGGGGAAAGAAACATCAGCATCATCAACATCGTGAAGCTGTCCAGGGCCCTGAAAGTGACTCCCAGCAAGCTCATGGAGGACATCCGCTAACCCTTCCTAGGTGGCCTATGCCGCGTGGCAGGAAAGATGTACTTCCCTGTGACCTCTCCGATCCGACAGGCAGCGCATAGCCGGACAGCGACCGCATCCAGAACCGTAGCAACTTCCTCAAGTGAACCGCTCAGCCCGGCCAGCGTCCTGAATTGGGGATCAATCCTGTCACCTTCCTGGTGTGCGAGCCCCATAAGCGCAAGGCCGCACCCGCGCAGGTCATCGGCCAGCCTGGCCAGCAGAGTCGCCTGATCAGTTTTTGTTATTTCGACATCGCGTTGTTGTCCCATGTAGAAAGTTCAACACCGCCCGACATTTCGGCAAAGGGATTTCGAATAATTCTTGCCAACATGTGGACAAGGAGAGTTTCTTGAAAGCTCGATGGGGTTTTCTTGGACTTAGACTTGCGGGATGTGTTCTGGGGCTACCCCTATCCTCCAAATGGGGTTCGTCGGGCTTCCCCGTGCAAAGGAAATATATTTCTGGCTAGGTTGAGGATCCATTGGGCCGGTTTCCAACTATAAGGACCTGCTACCATGCGGGACTATGTATCGGATACTGCAATGGCTTCTGCTTAATCTCGACTTCTCAATAAGTCCACTTGGGCTCTGGTGGAACGACAAACGTGGGTCCACGCACCTGCTGCCATGGAAGAACTTTCTAACATCTAAATAGACTATCCCATGGATTGTTAGTTAACCATCGTCACCTTTGAGCATATGTGGCCGGGCTATGCCAAACTTCTTCGCTGCGTACTCATCGAGATCAAGAGCGGAACTATTCATATCGAGCAACGCATTCCCGATAAACGGTGCATGGAGATTTAGCAGCCTGCCACGATCTTTTTCATGATTACGATGAACTCTAAGAAATTTATGGTTGGGGATACCACGATGGTGAACGATGAGATTTCGCAGGTCTACGTAGTAGGGAATTTTCTCCTTCATCTCGGCAGTAAGATACAAGTCGAATTCGAGTTCCTTAGACAACACTTTCGTAAGCTCCTTAATACCATGACTGGTCAATCTGAAAACCAACTTCTCGACGATGGCTCCTTTGTCAGCTGAGGATTGTTTACCTCGCTTACCAACCACGGACAACCCACCATTGACCGCACGCATTTTTTGCATCAGAGCTGGTTGCGTCTCGAAGCATATTGTCAATAGCTCTGAGATATACGTTAAATAATTGTTGACTCCAGCGGCGAGGGTCGAAGTGTTTAAAAATGACACGTAAGGTCTCATCACATCTGGTCTATGCAACAGACCAGAAGATGCAAGCTGAACCACCAGTCCGTTGAATTGAATCATCGTCTTGTAGAATGCGAGGAAACGACGGAATGGCTCCGTGACAGGATAAGGCGTGGGACGGGATACTCCACCGATGAATGTGAGTTCTGTCATGACAACTTAGAGAACGTTACCCGTCCTTTCATCGGTTTTATCTCTTTGGGACCAGCGAGCACTGTACAGTCCAAATACCAACCCTCATAGCCCACACACCGCAAGAAGAACTGATCAAAGAGGTGCCACAAACCAAGCATCATCTCCCACTCCTTGTTGGCGTATTCTTCGGGTATGGCGCCTGCATGGATCAAGCCATTACGACATTTACCGAGATCACTCAGCTCGATACCTTTAGGACAGTCCAACTCAAGATCACGGATCCCGTTTCTCAGGCGGTCTGGCAAAGACGGGTATCGAAGCATTCCAACAAGTCCCTTCACCCGATTCTTGAGTTGCTCGGATTCGGAGCGACAGTCAAGCCACTGCGTAAGGTCGTGGAGAAGGTCTTTCGCTTTGTTGACTTTCTCGGAACGTGAACCTATCTGCATGAGTTCCAAGAGACGTTCGAGCGCGATAAACGCCAAGATCATTCCTACTTCCTGCACGTTTGCAAACTTAGAGTGCAAATACAAATCAAGGGCCGTGAGATACCCTGCGCTCTCGGCCAATCTCGCGAAGAACGCTCCGGAAGACTGTTCGATAAAATGTCGCGTGCCTCGTCGTTTGTCCTGACCAACCCAAAGACCCTCAATGACCGGAAACATCGGCTTTCCATGACCGACTGAACCGGACCTACTGTGAAAGCTTCGAGAGGCTGTCCCTTCCTTAACCTCCCACAGTTCCGAATGTAGACACACTACGTTCGTACCGGCGGCAAAGGAAAGGAAAAAACACAACTTGGAAAACTCACGGTACACCGTTTCAATGTCCTCCCCTGGCTCAAGTGACAATAGTGCTATCCCAGTTGGCAAGCCAGAGTGTGAATCTCGAATCTTCTGTCTCATTCGAATGAGCTCAAGAGAGGAGTAGTCGTGAAACAGGAACCAAAGGTCTCTCTTCATCGCTGGACAGGAGAACCGATACCATTCAGTGCAGACCTGCTCTAAACCCGGATCCCGAATGACGAGAGGACCCACTCGCTCACTGATGACAAAATTGAAAACTTCAAACGCCCCCAATTTGATATCCGCTCCCCAAGGACGCCCAAGCATGTGAAGATTCGATCTGGAAAATGAAAATCGGACCGCCCCCTCCTCATCCTCAGAGAGATGGCAGAGATGCTCTACACTGAAAGGGAGCAGTATAGCTGGCTGGGAGTTGCGCATCACCAACCACGTGTGATCCGCAGGCCCATCCATAGGGTGTTCGACCACGCCTTCGAAACTGTAACTAGCACCAATGGTTTCTCCACCCATCCGCCGCATCCCTTCCGAAATATGGCAATCGAGGTTGCCTTGATCACCTTCGATGCGCAGAGTGAAATGACAACCCAGTAGTGGCCCTTCCGGTCGCCGAAGAGCTCCCCAACCGCAATAAACTCCTTTTATTGCCTTAGCAAGCATCATTGGTTGATAGACCTAGTTATCAGCTACACAAGAGAAGAACGCAATACGCCCCGTCTCAGATGTGCAGCACGCGTCCTGAGGGGTCAGAAAATAACTAAATAACGGGGGCAAAGCATTACTCCGCCTTTAGCTGTTGGTCGCCCTGCTGCTCAGCCTCGAAGACCCTATTGAACGCAGTGGCCTTTTCGCACAACTTCCCTAACGTCTCCACCTCATTCTTTACTTCGAATCCCAGGCCATCTCCAGCAATAGACATCGACAACCTCAACAACACCATAGCCGCTACCACCATTTCAGGAAGTAATTTGTGACTTGGAATCAGGTTGACCATGAGATTCCCACTTCCTTCGTCCCTCCACGCGTGTGCGTGCAAATCGGATCCATGAGAAACCCCAGAGGCTGGACCATAGAGTTGCTTATAGATTTCAATGGACACTGTCACTTTCTCCACGTGATCCACGATTCTGCATCTACGACGAATACTCCTGAGAGTAGGACCATGCCACTTAAAATCCCGCCATTTACGCCTTGAGAATGCCGTTCTGGTCCTCTCGTACACCGCAATCCAATCAGGATGCATTTCGACCAAATGAGGTTCCATACCCGCCTCTATGCCACACCAGAGTCGCCACCTCTCCGCAAACACTGCAGGCTGTCTCGTCAATTGCAGAATCTTAAGATTCACCGTCAATTCGAACATAGCTCGCATAATCAACAATGATTCATGGGCCAAACCCTTTTTACAGAGCTCACATGCTGCCACAAACATTCTTATCTGCTTCCCAGCAGAGGACGCATAGCAATGCCGTTCATGATCTGAAAGAGTGCCCCGAATATTGCGACCGGGTTCCATAACCTTTAGCGCCAAATTGAGAGATTCGTCTGCATACCCGAATAGCTCGAGGAACCGCGGCAAGGACTTCTCTTCCCAATCTTTGTACTTCATGAGTTCCATAGTCTCGCCTCCAGCTTCCTTCCTTGGCTCGCGCCCTTCATGTCCCTACTCTACGCCGCCCTCCAGGGCACCAGGAGGGCACAAACCCCCGAGAAGTATTTCTCTCTGCACGACGGTGGGGTTCCCTTGAGCTCTGGCCGGTCGGGAAACATCTGAATAGCCGGGGGACGGGAGGACGGTGGGGACGGTGCTCTCAGCCTTCTAGGGGCGCTGCCGTGCTTTGCTTAATTAGCCGGCCCCCACCTCACAACGGTTATTCCATTTTTCACCACCGGTCCTACGGTGTAGCACCAAAAGATTCGTCCATGTCGATCCGCATGCACAAACCCAGCACTTGCCAAGTACTTACTTTCCACAATTTTAAAGACCCCTTGCGGAACCCCTTTCTGGTCAACTTTCAAGAAGTTACAACCACCGCCTTTCCCATCCGATCCAACAAAGAAACGGGAGAAAAAACCACCCGCCCTTTCTCCACCAACAAACTGAGGTGCTACCAATCGCTCGCCTTCCGCTAACTTAAACCTGTACGTAGCCGATGCTGCTGTCGATGTGTTCGATATAGTTAGTCCGGCGTTGCCATCGAGGGAGACTTTCGTTCCAAACAAAATCGGTTTGTTGCGCCGTGGACGATCATCCACCTTGACCTCAAGCTTGCAACGCATTTGATCACAGGAGTACAAATTACCAGCATAGAAATACGGGGAACGCATGAGCCATTGCCCCAATGCCGCACTGACATCCCCTCTATTGAATGCAGGTGTGTTCAGAATTTCACGATGGCTTGTGGAATCATAAAACGCTGCATAGGACGTAGCTGTCATGTTCTTCACCACCTGAACGAACCCTTGCTCGTTGAGATCTATCCTCTGTACTCTGATAACGAAGAGGATTACTCGCCCCTGATCATCCATATCAATGCTGTCCACCCACGGCTCCTGGTGCTGCACCTGCCACTGCATCTTGCCGTCATCGTCGAACACATAAATCCACCGATCCTCAGCCTTCGGTCCCCCTGTCGCCAGCAGAAACCAACCCTCATCGGTGACGTTGAAGACTTCGAGATGAAACACACCCTCACGTGGTTCACGCCGCCTTAGGACCGCACTATTCGGATGCCCAGGCAACAATCGCTTGTAGAGAGGTATCCCTGGCTTGCTGTCTCCGTATGGAACGTGCAAGATTTCCTTCGGCTCGTACTTGAGCACTGGCACCGAGTCGTCGATGACATACTCCCCCGGCACCAGCTCGGTTACACACCAGCCCATCGTCGGTAGCACCAACGCCCCAATCACACCTAACCACCACATGCGCCTACTCTACCTCCATCTCCAGGGCACCAAGAGGGCACCGAACCCAGATCAGCCCAGAACCCCAGATTCCAGAAGTTTGACGGGTACGTACGGGAGTAAGATTGAGGCATCAAGGTACAGAGGACTCAAAATCCTCCGGAGCTCCATCGCAGTTATGATCCCTCTGTGATCCCTCGGGACGTGATCTGACAGGTACGGACGTGTACTCCTGGGTAATCAGCCAATCATCAAAATGTCGTAGGGAGCGAAACTGTTAAACCCCGTCGTGGTTTCGGAAACATAGCACAGCAGATTTCGAGTCTGCCGCCTTCAGCCACTCGGCCATCTCTCCAGCCAAAATTTTACCGTATCCCTTGAATATTCGCCGCATCCGGCTGTCAGGACTCTTCAGTAGCTGTAGGTCGAGTACGGCACCCTGGGGCTATCTTGCCGCGTCGCTGGTCAAGGCGAGGTTGAGGGCTGAAAGCCCCATGCCATGAGCACCCGCAAGATGGGCTGGATACGGCACCTCCACCCCTTTCACTGAATGCCAGAGGATCCGGTTCAGGGTATCCTCATCCGCCTGATCGAATTTCTCAAAATCCTCCTCCAGACTCCTCTCAGCCCAATAGCGCTCCTTCCCCCGCAGTGACTCCAGCTCCGGGTTCAGCTCATCCAAGGGAACCTGGTTTGGCAACGCCTCATAGGGCCGCTGGTCCAGCCTCGAGGTGAAGCATGCCTCCATCACCGGCGCCAGCGCATCCAGTTGATTCATCGGCGGCAGCCCCAGAATCCGCTCCATGGTGTGCAGCACCGAGGTTTGGTTGTAAAACTCGCTGACCACCTCGCCTCGCTTCGTGTACGGGCTGATCACCAGGCTCAGGGACCGGTGCCCATCCACATGGTCAAACCCTGCCTGGGGATCGTCCTCGATCACGAAAATGCATGTCGTGGGCCAGAACCTGCTCTTGGTGATCCCCGCCACGATCCGCCCCAGCGCGAGGTCGTTGTCGGCCACATGCGCCCGCGGGGTCGGATATCCCGGCGAGGTGCCCGAGGCATGATCTTGGGGGAGGTACACGATCATGAAGTTCGGCCACTCACCTTTCTCGTTGTACATCTCGAGTTCCTTCAAGAAGACCTTGGCGCGCAAGACATCCGGAATGCGCATGTTCCAGCCCGGGTAGGCCCGGCAACTGTAGCGGCGCAAAGGCTCAATCCCAATAGATTGGTCGAACTTGACTTCTCCAGCATCCCTCACGAAGTCTCGGTAGATAATCTCAAACGAGGCATCGCTCGGGACGGGCGCGGCGTAGTCCATCTCACCGTAGTTGCGGAAGGACAACCCATGGAGCAGGACGTTATCCCAGATGAATCCGGAGGAAGAATAGGTCAAAGGGTCGTCACCGAAGGTATAGCTACGCGTGAATCCGCCAAACGACTTTTCCAGGTGGTCAGTGACATTCCCCTCCGTCGCCCAGGAGTGGCCGTCCGCGGAATTAACGCCGTTGCAGTAAAAGTTGTCCAGCAGCACGAACTGCTCGGCGAGGGCGTGGTGGTTGGGAGTGACCTCACGGCCAAAGATGCACAGTTCCGGATCGCTGTTGCCCTGCGGCAGATCGCCAAAAACCTGGTCGAACGTGCGGTTTTCCTTGATGATGTACACCACGTGTTTGAAGAGCGAAGGCTCGCCGGTCCGCTTCGGGATCGGAACAGGTCGCACCTTGCTCTGGGCCTTCTCCCAAGCCCTGAGTTGATGTGGCACGCGGCTGTCAGAGCGCACCTGCGCAGTGTACTTCTCAAGCTGCCTTCCCGACGGAATGGCTACCTTGTTGACCGTGCCCAGATACCAGTAGACATGCCAGCCCTTGCCTGACTTCCGCCTGTGGCGGGAGCCTACCCCTTTGACGTTGGCAACGTAGAGATATTTGCCGTCCGTGACCAAGCCTGAAGGATACCAGCCCGCGGGGATGAATCCCTGAAGGCGGCTTCTTCCTTCGGAGGCCTTGAGCGCCACAACCGCCACGGCATTATTGCCCCCGTTGGCCACGTAGAGCGTCTCGCCGTCTGGAAGAAGCGCCAAGGCATTGGAGCCGCTGCCGAACGAGAGCGTCGGATCCGGCCGCACCAGGATCGTCTCAATGAACTGCGGGGCCTTAGGATCGATCACGCTGACCGTGTCCGAGTTGGCATTGGCCACGTACAACCGGTTCCCGTCCGGGCTCAGCTCCACATCAGAGGGATGCAGGTCTGTCGCCACCTGAGCGATATACCGCCCACGTGAGAGGTCGATGATGGAAAGCGTCCCGCTGCTCGCAATGCCGCGTTCATCCACCACGGTGTCGGTCCCGGAAGAGCGGGCCGTCCGCTCCCCCTTTCCCGGATGGCGTCCACCCCAGTCGGAGACATAGGCCGTCTTGCCGTCCCCTGAGAGCACCACATCAAAGGGGGCCACCCCAACCGGGATCTCCTTGCGCAATGTGCCACTTTTCAGATCCACCACCCCCAGGCTGTTGTTGCGCGACAGACAGACGTACGCGGTCTTTTCATCCGGTGAGAGTGCAATCCCACACGCATGCGAGTTCCCCTTGCCTGAAGGACCTGGGAGGGAAATCTTGCGCCCCCAGGAAACTGTGCCGTCTTCCGCCACCTTGGCCTCCCACAGCAGATCCTGGGCTGTGGTGGCATAAACGAGTGATCCGTCGCGCGTGATGGCGATGCCGTGCATGGAGCCTCCCCCCTCGGGGAAGGAGGTCTCCTGGCGGATCTTCCAGGCCTGAACGTCCACCACGACCAGCCCCCGGTTGTCCTTGACATAGAGATTCTGGCCGTCCGGTGAGAGCATCAAGTCCACGGGCCGCCCGCCGAATTCTAATGATTCCCCTGCCGGACGGATAACCTGCCGCGTCGGAACGACAAAACTCCCATCCCCTGCGGGACCCACCTGAATCAATCCACGGGAACATCCAGCCATGGCTCCAAGGAGGAGAGAAACACACGCTAATTTATTAGAGGTCATTGAAGGGGAGAGAGGGGGGAAGGTTACGCTGGCTCGTAAGGCCGGTAGCCGCGTACCAAGAGCCCATCGCCATCCCGGCGGGCCTGGACCGCTCTCTTCTCGGCCTCGGTGCGATTGGCCTCAGTCGTGGCGCTGACGGTCACGTAGTCGTCGATACGGCGGTAGCGGTGGATGAACACTGGCCTTGCGCTGCTGGACTGGTTGGTCTTCGATCCATGGACCGTCTTCACATGGAAGAAAATTGCGTCACCGGCCGAACCGCAGATCGGCAGTGCGGCTTCCCAGGGCCATTCGTTCTCCTCCAGGCCAAGGTGCGAAAAAGTATCCACGTGCTTGAGAACGCCCAACCGGTGCGTACCAGGGATCACGTGCAGCGCGCCGTTCACCAAGTCCGTATCAACCGCATAGTTCAACACCCCGACTGGGCCCTCGTACTTGTGCTCGAAGTACGCCGCATCCTGGTGCAGGTTCTTGGGGTGACCACCGACAGCTTCCTTATAAAGGGCCTGGCCGAGGTCGAACAACTCGATGTTCGGTCCAAGAATAGCCTCGACGAGGTCCAACTGCCGTGGATTGAGGGCCGAGGAAAAAAACGCGGCGCTGTTGTGGTAGTTCAAGGGCAGAACCATGATCTGCTTGTCGCGCCGATAGCCTTGGGGGGCGGGGATGAACAGCGCCCCGTTGGGCGTCCTCCACCCTTCCGGGATCTTCTGAACCTGGTCGAGCAGCGAGAGCGATTCCTGAAACTTGGCCTCCAGGTCACGACGGATCCCTTCGACATAGGGCTTGCTTAAGCCACGAATTACCAGCGCGCCGTATTGCTGGTAGGCAGCCGCGGCCCGCTCGATGTCGAGGTTCTCGGCAAAGAATTCGAGCTGCCCGACGGTCACAGCGGGAAGATTGTATTTCTTGAGTATCGTCTCGACTTCTACGACCACCGGGCGGTCACCGGCCGCCTCTGGTGTGTGCTCCGCAGGCGGTGAAAGGCATCGGGGTCAGTGAGAACCTCGTGGGGCCGCTTCTGGCTGCGGACAAGGAAATCTGCCTCGGGCGGATAGCAGGCGATCGGTACATCCTCCGATGGCACCGCTTCGCCCGCCAGCCGGGTGATGGACGCATTGGTGGGCAGCGAGGCGTTCTGGTAGCGCAGGTCCATGGCCCAGCGCACGATATCCGAATTGTTTTCAAAGCTTGCATGGGGCGTGCGGTTGGTCAGGAGGAGCACGCCGCCTTTGCTTACGGGCACGCAGGTGCGCTCACCTTCCGGCATGTCTTCCCCGGAAATTTCCAGGTAAGGCTTGCCAAGACGTTGCCGGTGCCGCACCACCGGACCCAAGTGCACGCGGGGGACGACCCACATGCACCCACGCTCCTCGGTCGCATCCACCAGGGGGATCCAAACCGTCAGCACCAGCGCATGGTCGCAGTATGGCTCAAAGTAGCCAGAGTCCTGGTGCCACGGGACCGGTCCCTTGATGTGACCGGGCACCTTCGGCCGCAGCCGGTAGACACTGCTGGCGATCAGCTCTGGCCCGCAGAGCGATTCGGCGATGTCAAGCAGCCGGGGATGCCGGATCAGGTTGAAAAACGCCGGACCGCTCAGGCTGCCATCCCAAATGGACGCGGCAATCTCGTCTGTCTCACGGCAGATCAGGGCCAGGCGATGTTCGAAGCCAGCTTCCTCATACGTGCGGCTGAGCTTGCCCTGGGCCACCAGCGCCCGGGCCTTCTCGCCGATCACCGCGGTGATCTCGTCGATCACCGGCTGAAGGTCGGCCGGTGCGAAAACCCCCTCCAACACCAAGTACCCCTCGCGCCGGAAGAGCTCGATCTGCTCTGAAGAAAGTGTTTTCGACATCCCGTTCAGCCCATCTTGACCCGGACGCGCACCCCAATGCAACCGTCTACCACCACCTTGTGATTGGGCGGCCGGCGTCAACCCCTCCTACGTCCCAGCTTGCCCCGCTGCGTTCATGAACAGCATCAGCGCCACCATCTGCACCTGGTAGACATCCATTCTGAACTCGGTGGCAGAGGCAAACGGGTACATGTCCGCGAAGCAGCGAAGCTTTGGAATCTGCTCCGCGGACGGGAACATAGTTCCAAAGTAATGGTCGCGCATCCAGGCGTCTTCTTTCGCTGTGTCGGGCGACTGTGGGCCGAAAACCATGATGCCCGGCACCGGCTCCGGAATGCCGTCAGTCATCTGGGGAATGTGCAAGTTGTTCACCGGCGACCGCTTCCCCACCCCGGTGATCCAGCACATGTTCAGCGGGTTGACCCCCAACCAGGTGTCGGCCTCATGCACCATGGCGTCCCGGTATCTCTTCTCTCCCAGCGCCAGGTAGGCGCGCATCAAAGGCTCGTGGTAGTCAGCGGCGCCGCCAAAGCCCCACCAGATCTCCGGGTTGTACCGAGCCACCCGATAGCCGTACTGCCCGATGAATCCCAGCATCTTCTCGGCTGCCCGCCTGAGGGCCCTCCGCGCAACCTCAAGGGCCCGCGCATCCAACTCAATCTCTCCCGCTGTTGCATAGCTGAAGGTTGCGTACTGCAGGCGCCAGTCACTCCAGCCCGCCAGATCAATCTCAGCATCCTCCAGGAGCCGGAAATGCTTCAAGAAATCCCTGTGGTAGCGTTTCTCCCCCGTGGCACGGTAAAGCTCGATGGCACCTTGAGCCCACAGGTCATCAGGCTGAGCAGGCTTATCGACATCGGCAACCTTCAACGCAGCCGCGTTTCTCTTCGCATACGCGTAGGCTTTCCGGGCGTGCTTAAGATACCGTGCCACCGCAGCCTTCTGGCCAGCTCGCTTGAAGGCCCGAGCAAGCTTGGCCGCCGGGGCTGCAAAAAGAAGCGAGCTCATGGGCTCTGGCTGGGTCACGTACATGGGTTGGGCGTTTTCCCTGGCGCTGTCGGGCCCCACACCCCAGTTGGGGTGTTCCGTCGTTTCGATCATGCCTCTTACGCCGCCATCCGCGCCTTGCATCCGGATGCCCCAATCGATCACCCAGCGGGCCTCGTCCAGGATATCCGGAACGCCATTGCCGCTTTCCGGGATGTTGAACTGTTTATCCGCAAACGCGTCAGGGAAGGCTTCATAGATTTCCAGCAGCTTGGTGGCGACCACAAAGTGCCTGCTGTCGCGGTCGTAATCCCCCGCGTCATGATACCCGCCCCAGACGTTCTTGAGATACCGGCCAGTGGCCTGTCGCGGAAGTTCCTGAAAGGGATTGCTATTGACGAATTGCTTGTAACCTGAAATCTCCACACGGCCCCGGTGGCACGGGCTGGGCCGAACCCACCGGGTAAATTCCGGCGTAAGGGCGATCCCGCAGCGCTGGTGGTAGAGAGAACGAAAGGCCAGCGTGGCGATCTCCTGGTAAACATCCCTGGCGATTCGAAACTCGAAACTGGCTCCCACACCTGGCACCACGACCACGTACCGGCCCGGTGTCTTAAAGGGAGAGAAGTCCAGCTCGTGGAGCTCTTCTCCGTGCATTTCCCTTGCCACGGCCCGGGAAGCAGCCCTTCCGGTGAAGACTCGCTTTCGAGTATCCAGGTCGTACAGGTAGAAGTCCCCGAGTCGGTCTTTCAATTCAAGCGTGCCCAGGCTGCCAAGCCAGTCTCCCACATAGGCAATCTTGACAGCCTCCTGGGGAAGGTAACCGTACTGGTTGACCTTGACCGCAGCGGAGGTGTGCAGGTCTCCCCGATAGGCCAGCGAGATTGGCTTGCGGTCCTGGATATCCCTGACCCGGATTTCGTAGGGACGCCCCGACTTAAGGGGCCGGGGAAGCACAAGATAAATCGTGTGCAGCTTGAGGGCGCCAAAGCCGCGTTTCCCAATGAGCATGTCGTAGCCCCGGGACCAGCGGCCAACCTTCAGTGGATGCCGTGGAGTTTGGTAATAAGGGTCCCTTTTGGATTGAACCGTGAATCTCCGGGGATCCAGCCTGCCGTGAGCTTCGAAGCTCTCCTCGTCATAAAAATTGAGGCCAACGATGCCGGGCGTCTCAATAAAAATCTTAGGTTCGACCTTGGGAGGCTCATCACGCCGGTCCGGGGAGCCATACTGCTCAGCTCCTACAGTGGAAATGCGTAGGACCAGAAGGGCTATGGCCAGGACGCTCATCTTTGGTCCCATTTCATGGTTGCAGAAGACACCGTAGCACGAAAGCAGATCCCTCCTCAAAATGGCGGCGCCCACGAGGTGCCAAATCCTGGTGGTCAGGCTACAGCACTCTGGCTATACTGAAACTGTGACCATCCTTCGTTACCCTTTTGACACGCGCCGGTTCTGCCAAGCCATCAACTATCTCCTAACGCGGTGTGGCCCCAAAAATCGGGGAGAGATTGGGAAGCTCCTCTACTTCGTTGACAGATACCACTATGTCCGGTTTGGAAGGCCAGTCGCCGGTGGAGCCTACCACGCCTTGCCGTATGGTCCCGTTCCTTCCGTTGCCCTTGACATCCTTGAAGATTTTGAAAGAGCCGTGATCGACATACAGGCCAACCTCCACCAGGTTGACCCTGAGATTGTCGAAGCTCTCAAAACCTACGTCACCGTTACACCTTCTCAGCCATATAACATCTACCGTCCGAAGGAGGGACCATCGCACGACTACTTGTCAGAGTCCGATTTCGAAGCACTCAGATTTGTTGCCGAAAAATATGGACGGCTAAGTTTTTGGGATCTCTCCCGCCTATCACATGAACATGTGGCCCAGAAAAAAACGATAGAACCCGGAGAAATTAACTACATG
Organism: uncultured bacterium; assembly: GCA_964587525.1. GTDB lineage: Bacteria > Oederibacteriota > CAKKQC01 > CAKKQC01 > CAKKQC01 > CAZPLZ01. The sequence continues at coordinate 26,340 of CAZPLZ010000017.1, forward strand.
CTCTTCTTTGAAGATGAACCTGGAGCCAGCGAGGACGTCAAGTCTTATATCATGCTCCACGAAGGGGCCGACACCGAACAACCTCAGGCCGCTTA